>JANQQA010000198.1 GCA_028285205.1 Bythopirellula sp.
CGGGCGCAGAATTCACCTGACCGGTCGCAGGGGCCGGCGCCTGCGCCACCGAATCGAACTTCGTCTCATCTTTGGGTTTGCGAAACGGCCAAGCCAACGCCAATCCTGCGGCGAGGACCAGTCCCACGATGATCAGTTTTCTGCCTCGACTCATAATCGCGTCCTGCCAATTGTGGAGCGAAATCCGCTGGATTCTCACCCCTCTATCTACGACTTCGGCGGGCAGGGCGCTAAGATTGAGACTCCTACGCTGGGCCTATCTTGGGCGGTATATCCGCACCTTGAGTGGTACGGATTGGAGAAACCTTGAGGGAACTGCGGTTGGCAACGTAAGCCGTGCCGAGGATGGCACGACTTGCTGTTAGGCAGCTCGATTGCCCGGTGAGTTCTGGCTCGGTTGCTGAGAACGTTGGCTCATCCAAAGCAAGCTCGGCGATGCGATGAAGATCGAGCTGTAGGTACCAACGATCACACCGACGACCAACGCGAACGCGAATCCGTGAATTCCGTCCCCGCCGAAGGTGTAAAGCAGGATCACCGACAGGAACGTGGTGAGCGAGGTCAACAACGTCCGCGCCAAGGTTTGATTGATGCTGGAGTTGATCATGTCGGCGCTGAGGTTGGGGCTCTTGCCCTTGACCTCGCGAATGCGGTCGAACACCACGATCGTATCATTGAGCGAGTAACCAATAATCGTCAAAAACGCCGCCACGATGGGCAGACTGATCTGGAACTTCTCGATCAACAGCCCATTGGCCAATCCCGGTACATTGCCAACGACCCACGCACTCAGCGCGATCATGCCCAGGGTGATGAGCACGTCGTGAATCAGTGCGACCACCGCCGCTAGACCGTACATCACGTGCTGGAATCGGAACCAAATGTAGGCCACGATGCCGACCAGACTGATGATGATGGCCGCGATTGCCTTGGTCTTCATATCGCCGGCGACACGCCCGCCGATCTTGTTTGCTAGCGGGAAGATGGGCTTACTGCTGGCTGTCGTCTCGAGTTGGTTCACGACATCACGTGCCTCGTCTTCTGGCAACGCGAGCTTCACGTCCCACTCGGTAAATCGACGGGCACTGCCGATTTGGTACAGCGGGTTGGTCACACTAACGGCCGCGCCGCTGTGCCCGGTAGCATTGAGTGCGTCCTGGACCATTTGTCTCACTGTCTCGAAGTTGAGACCACCGTCTTCGCCACCAGCGAACTTTAACTTGACGCTCGATCCGCCGGCGAACGGATCGCCTGCATCCGCCGAGACAGCCGGTTCGTCAGCCTCGTCAGCTTCTGGAGTATCAGCATCATCGGCATCGGTTTCTTCGTCGGTGTCGGTCGCAGGTGATTCTTCGGGAGCTTCCTCTGCCGCCGACTCGTCGGTTTCGTTTTCGGGTGCTTCAGCGGTTTCCTCCGGCTGAAAACTGACCAGGGAAACAAAGTTCGCATCTGGCCGAGTAATAGAACCGGTTTTGGTGTCCAGTGAGCTGACCTCGGATGCCTCGACCTGGTAGGTCTTCAGGCGGTCTCCAAATGCCTCTTGCAGCGCTTGTTGCACGGCCGCGACATCCTGCTCAACGGAACTCACGGTGTATTGCTTGCCACTGCCACGCTCACCAACCTCGACCAACGAGAGGTTCTTATCAGCCAACTCGGTTTTTTCCGTGATTTGTTGTTTCACCTCCGTGAAATCAAGCTCCTGTCCGTCCTTAAACACCATCGTTACCGAACTACCGCCAGTGAAGTCGATGTTCAGCAGATCGGTGCCACGTGTGAAGACCGAAGAAAGTCCCAGCCCGATCAGTGCGACTGAGACGATGGCGGCGACGCTTCGTTTGCTCAGGAAGTCGATACTCGTCTTGCCGATGATCTGGCCCATGCCGAGTTCGCGGATGCTGCCCAGCTTCTCGGCGACATCAAACACGATCCGCGACAGGAAGATCGCGGCGTACATACTCATAACAATACCGATGATGAGTGTGACACCAAATCCTTTCACGTTGTCAGGGGCGATCTTGTAGATCACCAAAGCTGTGATCAGCGTCGTCACGTTGGCATCGACAATGGTCCGAGTAGCGCGTCCGAAGCCATTGCGGATCGCCATGCGCAGCGCCGCACCCCGGTTGCGCTCTTCACGAATACGTTCAAAGATCAGCACATTCGCGTCCACCGACATGCCAATGGTGAGTACTAAACCGGCCAATCCAGGCAACGTGAATGCGGCGTTGAACAGGACCATGAAGCCCAAGATCAGCAACAGGTTTGCCCCCAGCGCCAGGCAAGCAACGATGCCTGCGAAACGATAGTACAGCAACATAAACACCATCACGACGACCAGCGAGTAGATGATCGCGGTGCGAGCTTTTTCGACGGTCTCAGCTCCGATCGTGGGACTGATCTGCTCGCGGCTGATCGGCTCTTTGTTCAGCTGTGCGGGCAGGCTACCGGAGTTGAGCACGCCAACGATGAAGTCGACTTCATCTTTGCCCATGTCGCCGGTGATTTCTCCCTGCGAAGTGATTTTTCCTCGGATCGCCGGCGCCGACAGCAGCTTTTTGTCCAACACGACGCCCAGGTAGTAGGCTTGCCCCGAAGCATTTTCCAAGTGACTTCCGGTCAGCCGTCCCATCAAATACGAGCCGCGCTGGTTCATCGCGAATCGCACCTGGGGACGCCCCATCTGATCAACACCGGCGGACGAACTCCGCAAGTATTCACCGGTGACGTCCAGATTATCGTTGGTCAGAATCAGTGCTTGTGGGATTTGACCAGCCTTGCGTTTGACGAGCCGGTTATCCGGCTGATCGACGGGGCCAAACTCCGCCTCTTTGTATGCCACCCATTCGGCGACCTTCTTTCCACCCATCCGCACTTCGGTTTCGCCGGCCGGCAAGGCATTGGCGAGCTCGATGATGTCGCGGTTTTCCGAGAACGCCGGACACGCCGTGAGCCGAAACTCAAGGGCACCGGCGGTGTAGATGCGCCGTTCGATGAGTTCCTGCTCTTGTCGTCCAACGCTGGGGATAATGATCTCAATTTGCCCCGCCCCATACTCGCGAATCGTGACTTCCTTCGTGCCGCTCGGATCGACCCGCTCGCTCAGCGCGGCAATCAGCTGCGACACAAGTTCGCGTTTCGCGCGGCCAGACTGATCTGGTCCGGCAGCTTCCCCGTCTGCTAAGTCTTCGGGGTCGACGGTCGTGTCCTGCAACTCGTAGATCAGTGTCATCCCGCCGCTAAGATCCGGACCATATTTAACGGAGCCCTGCCAGACGATTACCGCGGCAGCAGCCAACGTGCCAATCGCTACAGAAAATTTCAAACTGTAGTCTGGCATCCGTACCGCCTTCGACAACCAACCACCGATGAGTATCGGCAACAGAAAGATCGCGATCACAATGCCGAGCATCGCATAGCCCGACAGCGCCGAGGTCTCGCCGTCGCCACCTGCTGCGCCACCGGCTGGTACTGCGCCTGTGGCTGCGGCGCCGCTTGTCGCTTCCCCGCCTGCAGCTTCCGCATCAGCGTCCTCGGTGACCTGGGCAACGGCATCTCCTTCGGTCGCCGCTTCTTGAGCGGACGCGAGGGGACCCGCAATCACTCCGGACAACAACGCCAATAGCAGAACGGTCCGACCGATCCACGCGAGTGCGTTGGTTGACCAATCGCATTGCACAGTACTATTCATTTTCATCAAAGCCTGAATTGGATATCTGAATTCGCGTCCGCTCATGCTCCCCGATGGGAGGGCGGACTAGGTTAAGTCTTTTCGGATTCGCCTTCGTCGGTCACCAGTTTTGAAATGGCGGACTTGTTCACGTGGATCTTCGTTCCGGTCGATTCGTCAACGCGAATGGTGACCTCTTCGCGGTCTTTTTGCACATTGGTGACCACTCCATGAATTCCACCGATCGTCACGACACGATCCTTTTCCTTCAGCCCGCCGAGCATATCGCGAAACTGTTTGTCTTTCGTCTGTTGCGGTCGCAAGATGATGAAATAAAACAGCGCGATCATGATCGCAATCAAGACCGGAAACGGCAGCTCAAACGGAGTCGGTGCCGCGTCTTGCGCCAGCACACACCAAGTTGAACTGCAGAGAGAGTCAACTCCGCTTGGCCAGACGCTGGAGATGTCAAATTCGCTCAAGTTCTTTTCCGTCGATCTGCACGACCGGGCCGAGGAGCCCCTCGCCGGCCGGAATTCGCTTGCCTACCCTCTGGGCCACGGACCCGAAGGTAAACGAAACATCATAAATCGAAGCGATAAAACGGACAAGAGCGAGGACAGCTCCGCGACCGATACCCAAATCCCGAGGACCGGTCCCAGCGTGTCCTTCGTCATGGCGGCTTGATCATTGGTCATTCTGTCCCTGCCAACCCCGGTGCTTTCGCTGGCGGAACTCGTCGAAGCGCCCTTCGAAGATGGCTTCCCGTGCCTCTGTCATCAGACGCTGGTAATAGGTCAGATTGTGAATCGACGCCAGGATCGGGCCCAGCATTTCCTTGGCCTGAAACAAGTGCCGCAGGTAGCCTCGACTGTGCTGGCATGCCGGGCAGGGGCAATTCTGGTCAAGCGGCTGCCGGTCACGCTCGTGCGACGAATTCCTTAGCCGCAGAGGGCCCTGATCGGTAAACGCAAGCGAGTTCCGGCCGTTGCGTGTGGGCATGACGCAATCGAACATATCGATGCCGCGAGCGATGCCTTCGAGCAGATCCTCAGGCCGGCCGACGCCCATCAGATATCGCGGCCGATCGACAGGGAGCTCGGGCACGGTTGCGTCCAACGTTGCGTACATTTCGTCGGGTTCCTCACCCACGCTGAGCCCCCCGACCGCGTAGCCGGCAAAGTCGAGCTTGACCAGTTCCTGGGCACACTGGCGGCGCAGCTGGTTGTCCAAGCCGCCCTGGACGATGGCGAGCAGCATCTGGTCGGTTCGCGAATGCGCTTCTTGGCAGCGCTGCGCCCAACGGACACTTCGCCAAGTCGATTCCTCGATGAGTTCCGCCGTGTTCGGCAAGGCGACCACATGGTCGAAGGCCATGATGAAGTCGGCACCCAGTTTTTCCTGGATGTCCATCGAACGCTCGGGAGTAAGCTCAATCGGCGACCCGTCGATGTGCGACTGAAACGTCACGCCCGCTTCAGTCACCTTCGCCCGTTCGGCCAGACTGAACACCTGAAAGCCGCCGCTATCGGTCAGAATCGGCCCAGACCACCCCATAAACTCGTGCAGGTCGCCCAGCTCCGCGACGATCTCTTCACCAGGACGGAGGGCCAGATGGTAGGTATTGGCCAGCACGATCTGGGCGCCCGTCTCGCGCACGCGTCCGATGTCCACGCCCTTGACCGTCCCCAACGTGCCGACGGGCATGAAGGTTGGCGTCTCGACGGTTCCGCGCAGAGTGTGCAGCCTACCTCGGCGCGCGAAACCGTTCGCGTCGGTGTGAAGCAACTCGAAGGAAAACGAGGGACTGCGATCGTTCAACTTGCAATTAGCCCAATTCCGCGCTCCGCAATCCGAATGCCGCCATCCGCTCAGTCGCCGCGTAGCTTGAGACCGGCCTCGGTGAGCTTCTCACGAACTTCGTTGAGGCTGGTGACGCCGAAGTTCTTGCATTCCAGCAGATCATCGCCAGTGCAGCGGAGCAGTTCGCCGATCGTCGACAGTCCCAGACGCACCATGCACTTGCGAGCACGCACCGAGAGATTCAGATCAGCAATCGGACGATCGAGCAAGGCACGCTCGTCGTCGCTCATGGTGGTCGGGTCGTAAGCAGGCTCTTCCTCTCGCCACTTGGTTGCGAACTGACCTAGCTCGAGTCCCTTCGATTGCAGCATTTCGCGGATTTCCACCAGCGACGTCTCACCGAAGTTCTTGCTGGACAGCAGTTCCTGCTCCGAGGTTTCCGTCAAATCGCCCAGCGTCATGATGCCCATCTTTTGCAGGCAGTTTCGGCTACGCACCGACAGTTCGAAGTCGGTGACCGGCACGCTGAGAATCTGTGCCAAGCGATCCTGCCGACGCCGCGCTTCCTCGTCGTAGAACATATCCTTCGACGCGTCGGCATCTTTGAAGAACAGCCGCACCCGATTGTGATCGGGGTAGATATCCAGCACACGCTGATAACACTGCTTGGACCGTTCGTAGTGGCCCATGTCTTCGTAGAGCAAACCGAGATTCACCAGCGTTCCGACATGCGCTGGGAACTGTGCCGCGGCACGCTCGTAGAGCTGACGAGCATACTCGTCGTTGCCGTAGCGATCGTTCTCCAGTGCCAGTCCAAACAGAGCGCCCGCGTGACTGACATCGGCTTCGACAGCGCGCTCCAGCAGGGCGACCACTTCGGTGTGGTTACCGCCCAAGGCCGACACGGTGGCCGAACGCTGATAGAGATACTCGGCCGTCTGCTCAACCGCGCCGGACAGTCCGTCTAGCAACGCCAGCGCCCCTGCAGGATCGCCGCTGTAACGCTTGGCATCGGCCATCGCCAGGGCCACGTCGTCGTGATTATATCCAGCGCGCTCGGCAGATTCGTAGGCCGAAAGGGCGTCGTCGTACTTGTCGAGTGCGAGGTACGCCTTGCCAAGATAGAAATGCGTAAGCGCGCCCCCATCGGCGTTGGTCAAGGTCTGCACAGCGTCGGAATATCGCCCGAGCAAGTACTGGCAAACTCCCAAGCGTGCCGAGGCCGCCGGGGTACGTGCTTCCTGCTGTTCCATTTCGCCGACCGCATCGCGCAGCTGGCGGAAGTTGTTGTAGTCAGCCGAAATCGAACTGACGATTTGATGGATTTCGTTCGGTCCGAAGGTGCTGTTGGAGACAACAATCTGCCTGAGATCAATTTCTTCCACTTGCGACATATTAATGCCAACTCCTACCAAATACTTGAGCCACAACAAACTGAGGGAGAGCCAGCGGTGGGACTCGAACCCACAACATCCGCATTACGAATGCGGTGCTCTGCCGATTGAAGCTACGCTGGCCAAGGCAACGGGCTCGGCGAGGTCGATCTGCCCGCTGGTCTAGGACCGCCCAAAACCAAGCTGTTAGCATACCAATGCTCCGGCGTATTGGCTAGGCGAGGGAAAACGCCGGTGGGAGCCGGCGAAACTCCATTTGCGAACGCCATCGCTACCAACACGCCCGCTGCGCCAGCGAGGAGATTCTGCGGCTACTGGTGAACCTCCCCAGGTGACGGACCGAGCGCGACCGCACGGATTCGCAGCAACCGAGGCACCCTCAGCTTGCCAGCGTGGCACCTCGCAACCGACGACGGTGGTGCCGGCGGTTGGGCCGCTGCAGAAGCAATCGTCGCAACCTTGGCATCAGCAGATTCCACTGTTGCGTTGTAGCACGAAGCTGAGTGCAGCATTAGATGCCTCAATTCGAAGACATTGTGTTGCTATAGGGCGAGAGCTTGGGGAGAATGACGCACGGACCTAGAGGGCTTCGTCCAGCATCGCATCCCGAAGGCGAGTCACGTTTCCGATACTGCGTCGGCATGCAATTTCTGCGGACTTCGGTCGTCGGGCGGGAAGTGATCGCAACCTCTTCGGTTACCCCCACTCTCAAAGGCTCGTCCGATAGTACCAGCTCGATGTGCAGCGCAGCCTTCAAGCGTCCAAACAAGCTGTTGAAATATAATGCGAAAGAGACACCTCACACGTCATCCTAAATCGACCGTCCATACTTCATTGTCATGATTGATCTTACGTGTCATTGCGAATTCGGTGGTATCCTTGCCGTCGGCACCTCGTCGGGCAGTTCAGCCGCAAGCGGAAGCTGGACGATGCTGATTGTTTACTTCTGCGTCGCGATACTTGTCTCATTCGCCTGCTCGATCTTTGAAGCCGTGTTGCTGAGCGTAAGTCAGCCTTTTATCGCCACGATGAAAACCTCGCACCCGATTATGGGGAAGCGGTGGGAGACGCTGAAGACTCAGATCGATGGGCCACTGACGTCGATCCTGACTCTGAACACGGTCGCACATACGGTGGGATCGATCGGTGTCGGAAAGGAAGTGTCAGGCCTCGCCAGAGATTCAGGCTACGGCGGTTGGATCGAGGGCCTGACCGCGGCGTTGATGACGTTTGCCGTGCTCGTTCTCTCGGAAATCATCCCCAAAACACTCGGCGCAAAGTACTGGCGTCGACTCGCACCAACAGTCGGAGTCTTGTTGGAAAAACTCACTTGGCTGATGACACCTGTGATCTGGTTTATCCGTCTGTTCGGTGGATCAAGTCACGGCGAAGCCGAATTCAGTCGTGAAGAACTCAAAGTGATGGCGGAGATTGGTCGTAAGGAAGGGAAACTACAGGAGGGCGAGTCGCGAATTCTGCAAAACTTGCTGCACATGCGGGAAATTCAAGTCGGTGACGTAATGACACCACGAGTCGTTGTCTTCTCCGTGCCGGAAGAAACGACCGTGGAAGAATTCATGAAGCAACACGAAGCTTCTCCGTTCTCGAGAATCCCCATGTACCGTGGCACATCGGACGACGTGACGGGATTCGCTCTACGTGATGATTTGTTGCTCGCAGCGGCCAAGAATCAGGGCGAAGCCACCCTGTCTGAGTTTTCTCGCCCGATACAGTCCATACCTGAAACGGCCAGGCTGACGGTGGTGTTCGATCAGATGGCTGCCAATCAATATCACATTGCTCTGGTCGTTGATGAGTACGGCGGCCCGGCAGGACTCGTCACGCTGGAAGACATCGTCGAGACTCTACTCGGGCTAGAGATCGTGGATGAAGCCGATACCAAGACCGACATGCAGGAATTTGCTCGTTTGCAGTGGGCAGAGCGCGCCAAAAAAATGGGTCTTCCCATCGACTTTGAACTAGGCTCCGACAACAAGTGAAGTGCCGATCTGTAGGTAGCCCTATTCGAATCTCCTGACCGGCGATGGCCGAAAAGTAGTTAGTGAATTTGGGCCACCACTTCCGATAGAATAGCGGCGTCGAGAAATAGGTGACCGGCTCTTTGGCAACTTGACTGACTCGCAATCGATGCGATGGCACGCTGCGTCGCTGGCTTGGCTTCGCAGGCTGATGAATTTTAGGACACGGTTCCCAAAATCGATGCCTGGCACAAACTGCTTTTCGGAAACGACTTAAGGCGAGTGCGGCAGAGGTTTTTCAGACGCTTTCGGGCGTCCGAATCCGAAAAGTCGGGGCGATTTCCCGAATTGCGACGTCGTAACTCCTTACAGTGGAACAACTAGACGCGATCAGCGGCAGGAAAACACGCCGAGTTTTCGGGCGCGCAGCGCGATGCAAACGCGTGTCGCAAAACTCCCAGCGCACCGGTTGGTTCACCGGCTCGCGGTTCAGGCTCGTGGTGCCGCTATTGGTTCGCCACGGCATCCAACGCGAAGCTGGCGTTGGGGTCATGTTCGTAGAAGTAACTGGAGACCTGCTCGGCAACCACTTCAACAAACTGGTCTTGGAAGACCTGAATCGATTTGTCTGCGGCAGGGATTCCGCTGTTGCGCGGGAAGAGGATCTGGCCGACGTTTCGTTCCCACATCAGCTTGCCGCGATTGTCCATATCGTAGACGGAGAGCTTAACGTTCGCGTCGCCCTGATACAGGGTTGCGCCCTTGTACAGCGAGAAATCATCCAACTCGATATAGACCACCCGCGTCGCCTTGACGGAGCGACCAAGATCTTTGAAGTTATCCCAATCTTGCTCGTCGACCCAATTGTCGACTTCCTGGGGACTCACGACGTCGATGTCTTCCACGTTGACTTCCAGCTTCTTGCTGATTCGTTTGCCGATGGTGCGAGCCGCGCCTGCGTGGCGATACTCGTGCGACGAGGGAGGACGGCAGATCACCACGACGCGTTGACCGATCAGATCTTCACATTCAGCCGGCACGACGTTGCCGCCCTGCCACAAGTAAATACCGGTCGCGAGAATGCTGTGCAAGCAGCCCGTCGTAGGCACTACCAAAATCGCAAGCAGCACCGCAAGCGAGCAGATACGTGGACGTTTCGTCATGCGATCCATCGTGTGTTCCTTCAGTTATTCTTTCGCGTTCCGTCGATCCGCTGGATGGCGGCAATTGTGATAAGACTTTATGAGATCAGCACCTTACGAAGCCAATCGAATACGGCGACCGCCAACCAAACACTTGCCACTGCCAATAACACCCGCGACGTCGGCACTCGTCTCGGTCTCCGGCCGTGTGCCGCCACCCACATCAGCCAAGGGGATCCGATGACGGCGCCCACACAGAGCAATGTTGCTGCCAGGTTGGAGTGGACTGCTTGAACCAACTCGCCGCGCAGAACGTGCACCCAAGCGGTCGTGCCACCGCACAGGGGACAAACTTTCCCGGTTAATTCTTGGAAGTAACACGGCGTGAGTCCTATTTGTTCGTGCGTGCCGAAGCCGCGTGGATCCGGCTCGAGACTTCGAGCAAAAACCAGCAGCATCAGCCCCACCACTCCGACGGCACCAAGTAGTACTCGCTGGTGTCGCGACCATCGATTCGAGTCGTCGTTCACGCTTGCGATCGGAGACAAGGGTGGCGGAGGGTAGTAAACGAGTGAGAGTAGAGCAAGGCGAGTTTTCAGCGCGGAGTTTGGCCAATCGCCCACAGTCCTGATTCTGTCATGCGTCGCTAGAGCTTGCTAGCTTCTCGAGCGCTGGCAGTTCCGCCTCGGTCACGCAGAGCCGTTCAATGCGCGTCGCAAGGCCGGATTCTGGGTCGATATCGACCAACGCGCCGCCGAGCCGCACGTCTTTGCTAGCGACCTCAAACTGCGTGGGATTCGACGTGAGCGTGGTCTCCATCACTCGGTCGGTGCGTCGACCAAGAATGCTGTCGTAAGGACCGGTCATGCCGACATCGGCCTGGAACGCGGTACCGCCCGGCAGAATGCACTCGTCGGCGGTGGGCACGTGGGTGTGGGTACCCAGGACGGCAGCAATCTTGCCATCGAGGTAGCGACCCATGAGTTGGGCTTCGCTGGTGGCCTCAACGTGGAAATCAAGAAAACGAACACGCACGTCCGAGGGAATCTCGGCCAGGATACGGTCGGCACAACGCCACGGATTGTCGGCCGGCTTCATAAACAGCTGGCCGAGGATGCAGAACAGTCCGACCTGCGTGCCGTCGCGCGCCGTGACGACCGTCCATTGCCGCCCGACGGCCTCTTCCGGCAAGTTCGCCGGGCGGACGATGTTGTCTTTCGTTTGCAGAACCGAATAGATCTCTCTGCGGCGATAAACATGATCGCCTAGAGTGATCGCGTCGACACCTGCTTTCACCAGCTCTCGATAGATCTGCGGTGTCAGGCCCGAACCTCCGGCTGCGTTTTCGGCATTGGCGATCACCAAGTCGAGTTGGTGCTTGACGACCAGCCCTTTCAACGCACGAACCACAAATTCGCGCCCTGGGCGTCCGACAATGTCACCGATGAAGAGTAAACGCATTGGCAGTGCGATAAGAACTATTTTAACTGATTGGTGAATGTCGTATGACGAGATACCCAATGACGAAATGCAGCTCGATACAATAGCGATCGCTAAGCACAGCTACTCGTCATTTGTCGTTTCGCCTAGTGCGCCGTTTCCGTAATTCGCGTCTCGCGGATGAGCGTGACTTTGATTTCGCCGGGATAAGTGAGCTGTTGCTCGAAGGCGTTGGCAATATCGCGACATATCTTAGCCGAAGACTCGTCGGTCGTGTCTTTCGCGCTGGCAATAACACGTACTTCTCGCCCCGCTTGGATCGCAAATGCCTGCTTCACGCCCGTGAAGCCGGTAGCGATGGTCTCCAACTCCTGCATCCGCTTGATGTATCGATCGAGTGTCTCGCGGCGGGCACCCGGCCTGGACGCGCTACAGGCATCGCCTGCCGCCGTCAAAACCGTATACGGCATATCAGGTCGTATATCGTCGTGGTGACCAAGCGCCGCGTGGACGACTTCGGGGCCTTCTCCAAAACGCTTGAGCAAGTCCGCACCAATCTTTGGATGCCCACCTTCTTGGTCGTGATCGGCAGCCTTGCCGATGTCGTGGAGCAAGCCAGCTCGACGTGCGAGCTCCGCGTCCATGCCCATCTCTTCGGCGAGCATGCTGGCGATGAACGCCACTTCAATCGAGTGACGCAAGACATTCTGGCTGTAGCTGGTGCGATAGCGCAATCGACCGAGCAATTCGATCACCCGATCGTGCAATCCAAATACCTGAGCCTCTTGCATCGCCTCTTCGCCCGCCTTGCGAATCTCGGCTTCGACCTCTTTCTCCGTTTCGGTAACCAGCTCTTCGATCCTCGAAGGATGGATTCGCCCATCAGCGATCAGCTTGTTGAGGGCGATCCGTGCTGTCTCACGACGCACCGGGTCAAAGGCGCTAACGATCACGACCCCCGGTGTGTCGTCAATGATCACATCGACGCCGGTGGCTTTTTCCAGGGCGCGGATGTTGCGTCCTTCGCGGCCGATGATGCGGCCTTTCATTTCGTCGTTGGGAATGTCCACGGTGCTGGTGGTCGACTCGGCCGTGTGAGCGGCGGCGAAGCGCTGCAGCGAAGTGATGAGCATCTCTTTGGCCTTCGCATCGCACTTCTCGCTGACCTGCTTCTCATATTTCATGATCAAGGCACCCTGCTCCTTGACCAGCTCTTGCTCCAGGCGATCTAGCAGTTTTGCTTCCGCTTCCTCGGGTGCCAGACCACTGAGCTTGTGCATCGTCTGCCGTTCAAGATCGAGCAGATCATCGAGTTCTTGCTGGCGTCGATTCACATCCTCCAGCTTTTCAGCCAGCCGCCGCTGGTTGTTTTCAACCATCTTGGCCTGCTTTTCCATCTGCTCATTGCGCAACGTGATGTTGTCTTCGGTCTTGTCGAGTTGCCGTTCACGCTCGTGCAATTGGTTGCGGATCTCAGTGTTCTCACGCTCCAGACGGTCTTTCTCCTGCAGCGCCATTTCCTTGGCTTCGATTGCCGCTTCCTTGCGGACCGTTTTGGCATCCTGCTCGGCTCGTTCGATAATCTGCGCGGCCTCTTTGTCAGCGTCGCGACGGCGCAGATAGTCGAGCAACTTCACCACACCTGCGCCTGCGATGGCGGCCACCGCAATAGCAACGATCTGTGCCGTGTCACCCAGAGCGAAGGGCGGATGCAGCATGAAAATGAGTCGTGCCATGAGATTCCTTCCGTATTCCGTTGCAAAGCCATAGGAGCGTTTCAGCTTTGCAGTCGCGAGCTTCGTTCAAACGGCGAGGAGAATGGAGCACGAATGAAGAGCAGTGCGAAGGCATCCGACGCAAAGGTGGACGACTTCGATCGTGCGAGCAGCGTGCTCTCGCCGGAACGTCCGTATCAGACTCTCTGTGGCCCGCGTCGAGGCGGACCAACGATTCGTTCAGTTGCGTGCTCGCGCAAGGGCGAATTCACCCTGCAAGCTGACAACGCAATCTGCAAGCCGGTTTCCATCCTGCTGCAACAGCTGTCGCCGTGAGCAGGAGAAATAGGCCGTCAGCTGATTCCGTCCGCCCGGCGGCCAACCCTCGATAGGTTGGACAGCGCAGCACCACTGGCTGCGCACCAGGCAATCACGGCGGGACATGCTGCGAACTACTGCTTCGCACAAGCTGCAGGTCTCAAGCCAGAGCGATTGGCCAGCACGGCCAAACCACCTGCCAACCAGCAACAACGAAACGATCAATTGGTGCATTAACTCAAGCATGTCTAACTCTATTCTGCAAACCGCAGAATCTGCTAACCACGAACCGAAACGAATGTCTGAAAGGACAACTTAGCGACAAACACAAGTCACACGACGCTCTTCGGTGCCGCAAACTCGCCTATTGCTCGTGTTGCTGTGCCGAAACGCGTTGTTTTTGTTGTTAAGACGCAGCCGATCCTCGGGGATCGTCTACCTCTCACGCTTGTCCCTCATCGTATCAGATCGGATTGCAACTGCAAGCCTGCTCTAGGCTTACGCGATGACGTGCAGGGCTGATAGGATTTACGTAAGCTACGGTTGAGTTTGCCGACGGGCGCGTATTTGGTAGTTCGGTGCACGGCAGACGAGCCCGATCCCGCGGCGGAAACTCCTCGGTCGTCAACCGACTCGCCGCCTTGCCGTGCCGCAGGATCTCGAAGTCGAATGGACCCGCAGGGCATTAGCCCACCGTCGGATGGTTATCGTTGGCGGCGCTAAGACTGATGGTTTAGGTCAATTATGCCAGACGAGATGCGACATTCAGAATTACTCCGCAGCCTGCTGCTGCCGCCTGGATGGACCGAGGTCAACGTGGCGGTCGCGCTCTCGGGCGGTGCCGACAGCGTGGCACTGCTGCGCGCGGTGCACGCGAGAAAACAGCAGGACGGCGGTCCGGGCCAGGTGTTTGCCTTTCACGTCAATCACCAACTTCGCGGCGAGGAGTCAGACCAGGACGCCCATTGGTGCCGACAACAGGGTGAGTTACTCGGCATCCCTTTGAAAATCTTGGCAGCCGCGACTCCTGAGTTTGCGAAGCAATCCAAGCAGGGACTTGAGGCTGCAGCGCGGCAACAGCGTTATCAGCTGCTTACTCAAGCCGCACAGCAGACGGGAGTACGCTACTTGGCGACGGCCCACACGCGCAACGATCAAGTCGAAACGGTTCTGTTTCGCATACTGCGTGGCACGGGGCTGCGAGGATTGGCCGGTATTCCCCAGATCAGGTCGCTAACCGAATCGGTGTCCGTCATCCGGCCGTTGATCAATTGCACGAGATCGATGGTCACTGCTTATCTCGATGAACTCGATCAGACCTACCGAACTGACTACTCGAACTTGGATCAGCTGTTCACTCGCAATCGCTTGCGACACGGTTTCCTGCCGCAGCTACGCGCACAGTTCAATCAAGAACTCGACGAAGCCTTGCTCAGACTCGCCACTCAAGCCGCGGATGGACAGAAGGTCATCGAACGACTCGCGAAGGATTTTCTATCGTCCGCTTATGTAAGAGTTGACTCTCAGGAGTTGTCTTTGCGCTGGGGAACTTTTGCCGGAGCCGACAGAATCGTGGTCAGCGAAGCGTTACGTACGGTATGGCGACACGCTGAACTTGCCGAACAGGCAATGACCTACGATTGGTGGTGCCAGCTAGCGGAGTTGGTATTAGAGCCCGACAGCTCTCGAATCCTCAATCTTCCCGGCGATGTCCGTGCTAGCATCGAGGCCGACGACTTTGTGCTGCGTTGGTGATGCCTGCGACGTAGCTAGCAATGCCCCAGGAGGTTGTCTTGTCGTCGGGGACTCGTCGATCTACTATTCGGATTCCAAATTGCGCAACGATGGAAAACTGCGTAGGGCGCGGCTAAGCAATGCCGCCCCTCGCCAGAGCATGCGCGATTGGACCGCGCAAGGAGTGCGCGGACAACAAACGTCGAAAAGGATTTCGTCATTACGCGCTTCGTCAACATTTGCTGGTACTTCTTCAGGCTCGGCGCTGTGTTCGCTGTGCTCTTAGCAATTGGCTTAGCAGTTTTCCTGTTCTCACGTTTGGATGACGAGATTCGCCGGCAGGCTGAGCAGTACCTGTCTCAGCAGCTGCCTCAGTTAAACGTCAGTATCGGCGGCGCGCGGCTCGTCGAGGGGCAAGGAATTGCATTCTACGATCTGACCATTTCGGAGACGAGCAGCACGCAGTTGCAAAGCAATCTGTTGGTCGTCGACGAGTTAATGTTTTCCTGCGACGCGAAGCTCACCAAGCTGGTGAACGGCCTGCCCGATGTGCGTAGAGTGGTCGTCCGCCATCCACAAGTTTGGGCCGCCCGCAGCCGAGACGGGACGTGGAACTGGAAGTCGTTTCTCGATTCCCTGCCTGAATGCGATCGGAAGAAGCCCGAGATTATCGTCGAAAATGCACAACTCACTCTCGCTGACCAAAGCCGTGCGGGGTTGCCGCCGCTCTCGTTGCGCGACGTCCACCTTAGAATCCACTCCCAAGCAGATCCGGCCTCTTCTGTGGAACCAGCGGCACAACCTATCGCGGTAGAAGGCTCGTTTGGTGGTCCACTTGTGGAACTCGCGGAAATCGAAGCATATTGCGATCCGAGCAAATCCTCGATTTCAATTTCCACGTCGTTTCAAAGCCTCGAAGTGAATGAGACCTTGCTCGCTTGGGCGACCGCGTTTGCGGGTGAGTCATTACAACAGACTAAACTGCTAGGCAAAGTCGATGGCCGATTGGTGCTTCAGCACCAACAAAATGCTGATTCGCCACCGCAGGTCTCCGCAGATCTTAAGCTGCGTGACGCACGCATCGAAGACCCTCGGTTACCCCGTCCGGTGACCGACCTGAGTTGCTCGATAAAGTACCAAAACGAATTGCTATCGGTAGAAAACCTGCAAGCGATGTGTGGTTCCGCCAGCATCGGCCTGCAACTCGACCGACGTGGCTGGTCGCCGCAGGCCCCTATGGCTGTCGCGATGCGGCTAAAGAATGTTGCCCTCGACTCACAACTGCACGCCGCGCTCCCTCCGCTTCTACAGAATGAGTGGTCAAAGTACGAACCAACCGGCGTCGTTGACGCTCAATTGCAGGCAACCTTCGACGGGCAGCGTTGGCAACCGACTGCACTGATCACAGGGCGTGACCTCCAATTCGAGTCCGACAAGTTTCGCTATCGGGTGACCGATGGCAGCGGCACCTTACGTTTTACACCGCGGAGCGACACTCAGCCCAACACGCTCGATATCGACCTGATCGGCTACGCAGGCGGGCAGCCACTCAAGTTTGTGGGTCAGGTATACGATCCCCAGCCAGGAGCCATTGGCTCGATCGCAATCAGCGGCGAGAACATAAAGATCGAAGACCGCATGATTGAGGCGCTGCCGGGCAAGACACGCGCCGTCATCGAATCTTTGCATCCGCAAGGCAAGTTCAATTTGAACTGGCGACTCGACCGTAAGGAAGTCGGTCAGAAGCCACACACCTCGCTTCAGATGGAATTGCTCGATTGCCAGATGAACTATGAAAAGTTCCCTTATCCGCTGAGTGGGATCCGCGGTCTGGTGCAAGCAGAGGATCGCAATTGGACTTTCCGCGACCTGGTCGCGACCGGTTCACGAACAGTCCGCTGTCAGGGAACTTTGAGGCCGCGCGGGCCAGACCCCGCGGACGGCAATCAACTGCATCTACAGCTCACGGGCGATCAGATTCCGCTCGACGAAGATCTACGCAGAGCCCTGCCACCCAACGTCGGCCGCGCCTGGCTCGAGCTGCGCCCGCGCGGCGACATCGACCTAAGAGCCGAAATCAATCACATCAGTGGATCGCCCAAACCGAGCATCGGAGTTTCCATCGCCCCGCGGGCCGAATCCACAACCATCGAGCCAAGCTTTTTTCCGTACTTGATGGAATTGCAATCGGGCACGTTCAGTTACCAAGACGGTGCCGTCCACATGTCGCAGATTCGCGCGCGTCATGGCCAGACCAAGTTGCTCACCAACGGAGATGGCGAATTCCTGAACGATGGTTCATGGCGGGTGCGGTTGGAAGGATTGGCGGTCGAACGACTCATGCCACGTCGCGACCTGACCGACGCCCTGCCCGCGCAGTTGCGTAGCATCATCGAATATCTGCGTCCTTCCGGCTGGTTCGCCCTGTCCAAGAGTACCCTCGCCTTTTCCAAAGCTGCCGGTCAGAACTCGCCGGTGAACGCCCAGTGGGATATCAAACTCAACTGCCATCAGGCGAACATCCAAGCAGGCATCGAACTCAACAACATTGGTGGTGCGGTCCGACTAGTGGGTGAGATGGTCGACGGCAACAGTCACTCGGTCGGCGAGCTGGCAATCTCAACCGCGACGTTTCAAGATATTCAGTTCACCGACATCCAAGGACCAATGTGGGTTGACAAGAGCCTATGCCTCTTCGGCGAACATGCCACCGATCAGCAGCAGAAACCGATTCGACACTTAACAGCGAGGGTTTATGACGGTTACGTCCGCGCTGACTCGTGGGTATCGTTTGACGTGGTGCCCAAATACTATGCCATCGCTCAGGTCACGGGTGCAAATCTAAGCCGCATCATGAGAGAACGCATTAATGGCCAGCTCGACTACCAGGGCAAACTTAGCGCGAACCTAACGCTGAGCGGTCAGGGCCGCTCCCTCGCTACGATGGTGGGGCACGGTGAGGTTCAAATCACAGATGCGAACATCTACCAGCTACCAATGCTTGTCAGCATGCTAAGCGTGCTACGCAACGAAACACCTACGACAACCGCCTTCACCGATGTGAGTAGCAACTATCGCATTCAAGGGCCACACATTTATCTCGATCAGCTCGACTTCAAAGGCGATGCGGTGAGTTTGCTCGGTCGCGGCGAAACGAATTTTGATCATCAGCTTCGCTTGGAATTCGAACCCGTCGTCGGACGCGACGAAATCCGTCTGCCCTTTGTCAAGAACATCGTTCGGGGCGCGGGGCGTCAGACTCTTCGGATGTCCGTGACAGGCACTCTGTCTGATCCACAAGTCACCACACAGCCGCTGCCTGGAATCAACAATCTGATCAAGCAACTGGAGCTTGCACCGACTGGCACAACAACACCTCGCAATGCCGAGCGGAGCGACACCGCTTGGCCGAGACGAGGATTGCAGTAACGTGAAACGACGAATTGCGAATAAACTAATGACGACGGCGAAGCTGAATAGCAGTTTCGACATGCGGATTGCATTCGCCATTACGTAGCTCGCCATTCACAAACACCGCTTTGGGAACCCTAGGAGCCAAGCCATGAGCGTAGGATCGATGGGCGGAGTTGTCGGAAGTGCCGCTGGGGCACCTCTTTCGCAGACTGCCGGAAGCGAGACAGAACGCACCAAACGCGAGGCCAGCGCCACGCAACGCCAGGTTGATAACGACACAAAGGCCGAGAATGCCGCCGGTATCGGTCAGACCGAAGGCGACGAAGGCACGTCCGAACGTGACGCGGACGGGCGCCGCCTGTGGGAGGGCGACGCTCCCGCCAAGAAACCGACTGACGAAGCCGCCGTCGACACCGAACCTCCACGCCAAGCCAAGGATCCTACCGGTCAGAGTGGCAGCTCACTCGATTTGACGGGATAGACGCCCCCTCTCAAAGCTTGAATAATATTGCTGCATCGCTGTTAGTCAGTACTCCTTTGTCGATTCATCCCATGCTCTCCTTCACCAAAATGCACGGCGCCGGCAACGACTACATCTACGTCGATTGCTTCGCCCAGCCGATTCCAGACAATCTGCCGGAGTTGGCTCGCGCGATGTCCGACCGACATTTTGGCGTTGGCGGCGACGGTCTGATTTTGATATGCCCCACGGACGAGGCCGACGCCGAGATGCGGATGTTCAATTCCGATGGGTCCGCGTCCGAGATGTGCGGCAACGGAATTCGCTGCGTCGCGAAGTATGTTTACGACCACGGCATCAAGCGAAACGAAATACTGCGTATCGCCTCGGCCGGTACGATCTACGAGTTGCAACTCACCGTCGTCGATGGCCTTGTTGAACAGGTGCGCGTCGACATGGGCGAACCGATCCTCGACGGCCCAACGATTCCGACGACCTTCGCGGGCAATCCCGTGGTCGACGTTTCGTTGCCATTGCCCAACTGTGATCTCAGCGTCACATGTGTCTCGATGGGCAACCCCCATTGTGTCGCGTTTGTGGAGCAGGCGTCCGACGAATTGGTGACTGGAGTAGGTCCACTCGTGGAGCACGACACGCACTTTCCCAATCGCGTGAATGCCGAATTCGTCGAAGTCCTCAGCCGCACTGCCGTCCGGCAACGCACGTGGGAACGCGGTTCTGGTGAGACCCTCGCCTGTGGAACCGGCGCAAGCGCCGTGTGCGTCGCGGGGGTGCTTACTGGCAAGACGGAACGCGAGATCACCGTGCACCTGCTCGGTGGCGATTTGCAATTGGAATGGAACGAGCAAGACAATCACGTGTATATGACCGGTCCCGCCACGGAAGTTTTCTCTGGTGAATGGCCAGAGTAATTTGGTGTAGCTCAGAACAAAGGATGATCAATGAGTGCGAAAGTACCATGGAAGGTACGCTTAGGCGGTTTTCTTGCAGCGAAGGGTATCCGGGCGTGGATGAGCACACTGAACTATTGCGCGTGGTTCCACAATCACGCGAATGATCCACGATTTGGCACGGATCAGCCACGCATCTACGTCTTTTGGCACGAGTACATCCTGATACCGCTTTACTTGCGTGGCAATTGCGATCTGGCGATGCTACTAAGTCGACACAAAGACGCAGACGTTCTTGCGGAAGTGGCTCGCCACGTCGGATTCGATTGTGTGCGTGGTTCGTCAAACAAAGGTGCCGCCGCGGCATTGCTGGAAATGAAGCGCCGCGGCAAGCATATGCATCTGACGATCACCCCCGACGGTCCGCGTGGACCGCGGCGGGAACTCGCGATTGGTCCCATCTATTTGGCATCGCGATTAGGTTTGCCGATTGTGCCGTTGGGGTTCGGACTGGATCGCCCTTGGCGCATGAAGAGTTGGGACCGCTTTGCTGTGCCACGTCCGTTTTCGCGCGCGCGAGGCATCGTCGGCCCAGAAATTCACGTGCCCGAGGGCATTGATCGCGACGCTTTGGAACTCTGCCGTCAGGACGTTGAGCGAAAGCTCACCGAGTTGACGATCGAAGCGGAAGAGTGGGCAGCAAGTGGCGCAACACGTGAGGGAGAGTATCGCGAACGTTCTCGCTGCCGCGTACTCGATCCGACAAAATACCCGCTTGCAAAACCCGAGACGAATCTGATCGTACCGTTCCCACGAGACGCACAACCGCCTGCGCGCAAGAGTGCCTAACGCTGGCACTTGTTCGTACGCTCCGCGCAGCAATATACTGCCTGAACGCTCGGTGGCCGGCGTCGATCGCCGCCCAGCGGCAAGTCATTCCGTTCCCGCGTCTGATCGTTGGAACGAGGTACAAAAAGGTAGCTTTGCATGCCCACCGCCACACAACCCGACACGACCGAACAAGTCCTCTCGGTCACGCAACTAACCGGCCAGTTGAAGGGTGTCGTTGAGCAGAACTTTGCTCACGTATGGGTGGCGGGCGAAATCTCTAACTTTTCTCGCCCGCAGTCGGGACATTGCTACTTAACGCTGAAGGACGACAACGCGCAGCTTCGCGCCGTGATCTGGCGAGGCACCGCCTCACGCATTCGATTCGACCTGCACGATGGGTTGGAAGTTGTGTGCGGCGGACGGCTCGACGTGTATCCGCCGCGCGGCAGCTACCAACTGGTCATCGATCAACTGCAACCGCAAGGAATTGGTGCACTCGAACTCGCGTTGCGAAAGCTGCGTGAGAAGTTGGGCCAAGAGGGCCTGTTCGATGCAGAACGGAAGCGTCCGCTGCCATCTTTTCCGCGTCGCATCGGTGTCGTTACCAGCCCCACGGGAGCGGCGATTCGCGATTTTTTGGAGGTGCTCCGTCGTCGTTGGGGCGGTGTCGATGTGCTGATCTTCCCGGCGCGAGTGCAGGGCGAAGGTGCCGCCGCAGAAATCGCGGCTGCCATTGGACAGGCCAATCGTGTGCAACCGCCGTTGGACGTGTTGGTTGTGGGGCGCGGCGGGGGTAGCCTGGAAGACCTGTGGCCGTTCAACGAAGAACCGACGGTCCGCGCGATTGCGTCGTCGCGAATCCCCACGGTGTCGGCCGTCGGCCACGAAATCGACGTGACGCTGGCCGACCTGGCAGCCGACGTGCGTGCGCTCACACCCAGCGAAGCGGCCGAGCGCATTGTGCCTTCCGCTCACGACGTAAAACAGGTGTTACAGAGTCACCATTCCCGATTGCAACATACGTTATCGACCCGCGCTAGTACGCTGCGTAGCCGCCTCGACGCGCTTGCCAGTCGCACCGTCTTCGCACGTCCCCTGGACAACATTCACAACCTGAGCCGACAGGTGGACGACCTTGGGTCACAGTTGCATGCGGCGATACGCCTAGCGATGCGCGAACAACAAAATCAGTTGACGACACTGAGCGGGAAACTGGAAACACTGAGCCCGCTGGGCGTGCTCGGCCGCGGCTACAGCCTCACCCACGACGAACGCACCGGCAAGCTGCTTACCACAACGAAGAACGTTAAACCTGGACAGCGTGTCGTCACACGACTGGCCAAGGGAAAAATCGTCAGTGTTGTTGAGGAAGTCGATCCTCGGGGCTGACGCCCGGGGCTGTAGGTTTGCGCGATGGAGATCCTGTTCCGGTTCCTCGTTGCGTGAATCAAACAAATTGATTGGAGTGGCGAGAATCATGGCAAAAAAGAAATCAGCCAAAACAAAGCAACCGACGTTTGAAGAATCGCTCGCTAAGCTCGAATCCATTGTCGCGAACCTGGAAGGCGGGCAACTCGGACTGGCAGAGTCCCTCGAGGAATACGAGTTGGGTGTCCGTCACCTGAAGTCTTGTTACCAGCAGCTCTCTGCGGCCGAGAGGCGAATCGAACTGGTAAGCAAGATCAATGCCGACGGAGAACCGCAAACTGAACCCTTCGACGACGAATCAAGCGCATCGCGAGACGAGAAAGGGACTGCTCGCAGCCGACGCCGCAGTGCACCGAAGGCCAAACGCCGGGCCAGCAGTGACGTGGACGATGGTTCGTCGTTGTTTTAGAATAACGGGATTACCCGCTTCAGAACAACGACACTGGCTGATGACCTCACCGACGACCACTTCCCTCGAGCTTAGCCAATCATTTCGCCAGCAGATCGACGCGGCGCTTGAACGGTTTGTGGTGTTCGACTCCGATTGTCCGAGCACGCTCCGTGAGGCGATCGCCTACAGTTTGCTGGCCCCCGGCAAACGACTGCGGCCCCAGTTGGTGTTGATGGCTAATCAGGTCTGCGGTGGCGATATCGAAGCCGCGTTGCCGGCAGCTGTCGCGGTCGAGATGATCCACGCCTACTCGCTGGTCCACGACGATCTGCCCGCGATGGACGACGACGATCTGCGTCGTGGCCGGCCGACTTGCCACAACAAGTTCGACGAGGCCACGGCAATTCTGGTTGGCGACGCGCTGCAGGCACGTGCGTTTGAAGTACTTGCAACGGAGGTATCGCCACCTGCGGTGGCTGCCCGCTGCTGTGCGGAACTCGCTGCCGCCGCCGGGGCGTCAGCGCTGGTCGGAGGCCAGGCGGATGATCTTTCCAGCCAATTTTTCCAGGCGCGAGACGAACAACATGCCGTCGAGCAACTAGAATTGATCCACAGACGCAAGACGGGCGCTCTGTTCCGCGTTTCGCTCCGCTTGGGGGCCATTATCGCAGGTGCTGGCGAGGATCAGCTCGCGGCGCTCGACGCTTACGGCGAGAATCTCGGCTTGGCATTTCAGGTCACAGACGATTTACTAGACGTCGCTGGCAGCGAAAACAACGTCGGAAAACGGCTCGGCAAGGATAACGAGCGTGGAAAAACCACATATCCTGCGGTTTTGGGGATAGATAACAGCCGACAACGGGCCGCTGACCTGATTGTCGGGGCTTGTGAGGCGATCGAGAGTTTTGGCGAGGCCGCGGCCCCACTCCGTGATCTCGCGCGATTTGTCGGTCGGCGGAACAAATAGATTTCGATTTGTGCGGGCGGAAAAGTAACGTTGAGTAGCCAAGCAGACAAACAAGCGATTCTCTCGACCATCGAGGGCCCACAAGATCTCGCCAAGCTAAGCTTGCCGCAGTTGGAACTGCTTGCCGGCGAGATGCGCGATGTGTTGTGCAATTTGGTGGCCTGCCGTAGCGCTCACTTCGCGTCGAACCTCGGCGTGGTAGAGCTTTGCATCGCGCTGCACGATACCTTCGACTTCTTGCACGACCGGCTGATCTGGGACACTGGTCACCAGATCTATCCGCACAAGCTGCTCACCGGCCGCTACGCCGAGTTCGGCACGATGCGCACCAAAGGCGGCTTGATGGGTTATCCCAACCCGGTCGAAAGCGATTACGATCTGTTCATGACCGGCCATGCGGGCGCTAGTGTCTCGACCGCGCTGGGCCTCGCCAGTGGTGACGATCTGTTGCGACGCGATGAAAGTCGGCACTCGGTCGCTGTGATTGGCGACGGCGCTTTTCCCTCAGGCGTGGTCTTCGAAGCACTTAATAACGCCCGACGGCAGAGCGAGAAACTGCTCGTCATTCTCAACGACAATCAGATGTCGATCTGTCCGCCGGTAGGTGGCGTGGCCGATTATCTCGACCGTCTGCGCATCAATCCGATGTACACCGGATTGAAGGACGAGGTCGCGAAGATTCTTAGCCGAGTGCCGCTACTAGGCGATCCCACCGAACGCTTCCTGGTTCAGATTAAAGAAGCAGCGAAGGCAGGACTCAGCGGCGGTATGATTTTCGAAGATATGGGTCTGCGCTATGTGGGACCTATCGACGGACACAACATCGGCCTTCTGCGCAAGTACTTGCAAATGGTGAAGAAGATTGAAGGCCCCGTGCTGCTGCACGTCGTCACGGAGAAGGGGCACGGCTTCAAACCCGCGACCGAAGACCCAGTGCTGTTCCACGCCCCACCGCAGTTTGAGCGTGACGAAGACGAAATCGTGGCGATGAAAAAAAGTTCGTCGCGCGCGTACACACACGTTGCGTCCGATGCGATCGCACAACAGATGCGCACCAATGAACGCGTCACCGTGATGACCGCCGCGATGTGCCAGGGCAACAAGCTGGAAGGCGTTCGAGAAGAATTCCCCGCGCGTTTCTTCGACACCGGCATTTGCGAAGCCCACACCGTGGCATTCGCCGCCGGTCAGGCGAAAGTGGGTATGCGCCCTGTTGTCGACATCTACAGCACATTCCTGCAACGCGCCTACGACCACATCTTCCAAGAAGTCGCGCTGCAAAACCTGCCGGTCACGTTCATGCTTGATCGAGGTGGTCTAGCAGGCCCAGACGGTCCCACGCATCACGGTGTGTTCGACTTCGGCTACCTGCGAGTATTCCCCAACCTGGTCGTGATGGCTCCGGGCGATGCGAAAGATCTCCCCGCGATGCTCGACTTCGCGCTGCAACACGATTCGCCGTGTGCGATTCGCTATCCCAAAGCGTCCGCCGTCGAACTGGAACGCCCCCCTGCCCCGTTGGAACTGGGGCGCAGCGAAGTGCTCAGTTGGGGCACCGACGGTTGCCTGGTAGCGTGCGGCGCCTTGCTGCCGCGTTGCGTGGAAGTTGCCAGCAAGCTCACCGAGGAAGGGCTTGATGTCGGTGTAATCAACGCCCGCTTCCTCAAACCACTAGACACCGAGACGATTCTCAAGGCGATCCGCGAATGCGGATTCGTCATCACTGTCGAAGAAGCGGCGCTCGCCGGAGGGTTCGGCAGTGCCGTCCTCGAAGCGGCTGCCGAAGCCGGATTGGACTCCAGTGGCGTGCGACGTCTGGGCATTCCTGATCACTATGTCGAGCATGGCGAGCGCGATGAACTGCTCGCTGATCTTCAGCTGGATGTCGAAGGCATCGCGGCTAAATGCCGTAAGCTGGCCGCGCGAGCACCAGCGATCTGACGCTGATAGTGCCGGAGGCACTGCCATTGGCGCCCGCCACTGCGTGATTTCGAGACACGTCTGCGCGTATCTTTGCTGGTCGGTTTCGTGTTTCGGGGATACGATAGAAGAGAAGCTCAGCGCCATGTATAGCGTGCATTCGCGATACTTTTCATGAGGTCACCAGAGCATGACTCAATTCCATCGTTCCCACCGTATGGTAGTCGTACGCGCTTCCAAAGTTCGAACGTCAGCTTTCACCCTCGTTGAACTGTTGGTAGTGATCGCGATCATCGGCGTGTTGGTCGCACTATTGCTACCCGCAGTACAAGCGGCGCGCGAGTCGGCGCGGCGCATGTCGTGCGTGAACAATCTGAAGAACATCTCGCTAGCGTGCCTGAACTACGAATCTAGCAAAGGCACACTACCACCCGGAAGTGTGAATCAAGGTGGGGCACAGGAAAGCGGACTGGGTTGGATGGTATGGATACTTCCATACATCGAACAAAGTGGCGTTAGCGAACAAGCACTGGCGCAGATGAGCGAAAATGGTATTCGTGGAGCTTACGATGAACGACTCAGTGAGCTGAATTCCCTGCTACTTCCCATGTATCTCTGCCCGAGCGACACCGAGTTGCCACTTCAGAATGAGAAGTTTGGATCCAGCGCCGCTGCCAGGAACAGAAAAGGGATGAGCTACGCCGGCGTCAGCGGATCCTACTTCAGTCGAACCGGAAGTTGTCCGTCCACGAAGAATGGCACGGACTACTGTGTTTCCACGGGCGACCCCTTGCTCGGTCGCAATAACTTCGACGGTCTGTTGATCCAAGATTGGCCTGTCGAACTGCAAGAAGCGACCGACGGCCTCAGCAACAGTTTGCTCGTTGGTGAGCGGACTTACCAGATTCGTGCCTGGATGCTGGGCGCTTACTGGGTTGGCCAGACGGACCCACCCCGTGGACGGCGCAACCGGTCGAACAATCCACCTGGCGGCCCGCAACCTTCCACCGCCTTCTTCGGCTCCAAGAATGTGAATGACGTTGCGCTGCTCAACCACGATCCCTACGATGCCTGCTACTATGCCCACGACAATGAACTGGGAGATCGCCCCCAAGTGCCCGATAGCACACCAAATACGCTTTCGGTTAACGATCTGCCTTTCGCTAGTCGCCATCCTGGTGGTGTGAACTTCTGCTACGGCGACGGGAGCACGAGATTCTTAAACGACAACATCGCCGTGGATACCTATCTCGCATTGGGATCGCGCAACGGTGGTGAAGTCGTCGCTGTGGAATAGAAGTCATGTCGAAGTTCAGTTTTCATCGCGCTGCAGCGCTGACCTTGCTTGCCGCGGTGCTTATGCTCGGTGGCTGCAGCAAGCCGACCGAAGGAACTTCGGTCGCCGGCCGAGTTACGTATCAAGAGGAGCCACTCGCCGACGGCTCACTGATGTTCTATCCGTCGGACGGACGCCCCACGGCGGTCGCGCTTGGCGCTGACGGCACCTATTCCTGCCAATTGCCAGCCGGTGAATATCGTGTGACGGTCAATGTCGGAGTGAAACTCCCGGCAGGATGGGACGAAGGCGATCCCGTACCGCGCCCCAGCATCCAACTGCCGACCCACTACACTTCACGGGCGCGAACTCCGATCCAAGTGACGATCAGCGAGAACCAGACAGAGCCGCTGGATCTCACGTTAAACTGACTGATCGCAGCACCGCCCAGCTTCGTGTAGCAATGCACGCGCGGTTTGTTTCTGCGCATTCAGGGAAATTGGCTTTTCTGCGCAACTGCTGGAAATTGACTGGGTTGGATGAACCCCAGCACTAATGAGCCAGCGGATTCCGACGTCGGCGAGGTCCATCTGATGTGAAGTTCGCCTGCATCTCAGCCCAAGAGCCTCAACCGCGGCGATCTGGAGTACGTGCTAGCAACGGTTGGACCACACTAATTGCGTAAATCTGAAAGCGCTGATTCAGGAATCAGAACCCACTAGGCCGATCTAGTATGTGGGTATGGTTGTACAAAGCAAGCTACCAGTGATTTCGATCGATGGTGTGAAATTGCTATAGCTCTCGCCTCTTCTACGTTCTTTTCAACATTATATCGCTAGGTACCACCGATGATTGATTCACGTGGTTGTAGTGCGCTGGTCTTGCTAATCAGTTTGTTGTGCAGTGGCTGTGCTTCCGTGGTCAGTGGCCGTCATGCGGAGGTCAAAGTCTTTAGTAACGTTCCCGGTGCGTTCGTCACAATTCACGATCAGCATGGTGAGCCTGTTGCATCGACGTCGACGCCCGGCACGGTAGCGCTACGTCGGCAGCGTGGACTACTGCGTCCAAAAGGTTACACGGCAACAATTGCGGCCCACGGGCACCATACGGAGCAATTTGAGATCAAGCAAAAGATCAACCCCTGGGTCTACGGAAATGCTGGTCTACTACAGCTCGGCCTAGTCGGTTGGGCGGTTGACAACGCGACGGGCGCCGTATGGCAACCCGATGATACAAGCTACTATCGCGAACTGACTCCAATTTCAGGTGCCTATAGCGGACCACAATTGAGCGCCCAGCCCCCCATGAATCAGGGTCGGTTGCGCAAGCAAGATGTTCAGTTAGCAAGTGCGGAAGTCTACGCATCCGACGACGTGGATTAGAATGTCGCGATAGCCACTTCACGCCCAGCTGGGCTTCCGTTTCCGCCAATGATCGCGAACACGGCCGGTAGTTTGTTGACGGCTCGATTCTCTGGCTGGCCCGCATGGTAGAAAACATATCTATTCAAACTACCGTACCGCGTGATTTCTCGTTTCAGCGTAACATTTGCGCAAGAACCTTGGTCGAATGTGCTTAAAATATCGCTTTCGCCCAACGTGCGATGGGCTATTCATCATTTTGCAAGACGTAACGAGAACCAACGATGACCGCGACTCCGGCTACCAGCGATCTCGATACACACTATTCCCTTAGCGAGACGCAGATCTCGCTTTTTCGCGAGCATGGTTTCATCATGCTGCAAAATGTGTTCTCGAAGGAACTGCTCAACGCCTACGGAGCGGCCATCACAGATTGCGTCATCGAGCACAATGATCTCGCTGACGTGCCCATGCACGAGCGTGATACCTATCAGAAGGCGTTCATCCAGGTGACGAACCTATGGCGTAAGCGCGAGGTGATTCGCAAGTTCGTGTTCGGCAAGCGTCTGGCTTGGATTGCCACCGAACTGTTGGAAGTTTCTGGAGTGCGGCTATATCACGACCAGGCGCTGTACAAGGAGCCCGGCGGTGGATTCACTCCCTGGCACGCCGATCAGCAGTACTGGCCACTGGCAACCGACCGCACGATCACTGCATGGGTACCCCTCCAGCCAGTGCCAATCGAGATGGGCCCACTGTCGTTTGCAGCTGGCTCGCAGCACATGACCTACGGCCGCGATCTTGAAATCAGCGACGCATCGGAACAACAACTGGCTGACGCGCTGGAGCGGTCCGATTACTCCTATTTCGACCAACCATTCAATCTCGGTGATGTCAGCTTTCACCTCGGATGGACCTACCACAAGGCAGGGGCGAACACGACGGATCATCCCCGTCGTGTCATGACAGTGATCTATATGGACGAGCACATGATGCTCAAGAATCCAGAGAATCCCAATCAGCAGCGCGACTGGGATGCTTGGTGTCCCGAGGCCCAGGTCGGCCAGGTCATTGACACTCCGCTCAATCCCGTCGTGTTTTCACAGGAGGATCCAATCGGTAAACACAGTGGATAGATCATCATCAGTGACGTGACGACACCCTGAATGACCATCGGTTGGACCAGCACGTGTCCGCAGGACCCAACCCTATCGCGACGCAGTCGCCGTCAATGGCCTATTGCTAACCTAGATGCGAGGAATCGCCGCTAGGCATCGGATCGGACTGCGAGGAAATTCTAAGATCAGTGCCTACATATCACTGTGGGAATTGGAGCCTGGTCGTTAGAATCAAGCAACGCACTGCCCGGTTCGCTGGCGGCTGGCGGCGGCGGTCAACTTATCACTCTCATCGCTTAGGGAATTGCCATGTCGACGGCTGAAGTTTCGACGGCGAAATCAGACCGTAAGATCGATTGGTGGCTCGACCAGTACGGCGTATGCCACCAGAATTCCACCAACAAACTGATTCACTACGTGTGCGTGCCCGCGATTGCCGCCTGCGTGCTCGGTCTGTGCTGGGCCATTCCGATGCCCAGCGCCTTGAGCGAGAGATTCGGCCCATGGCTGAACGTCGCGACGATAGTCACGCTGCTGTCGATCATCTTTTACTTGCGGCTCTCAATCGTCTTGGCGATCGGCATGTTACTATTCACTTTGCCGATTTTGGGTTTGTGCTATTGGGCGACGACTTCCGGCAACGCGTCCCTGGTTTGGCAAGTTTCGCTTACAGTCTTTGTGATCGCTTGGATCTTCCAGTTCATTGGGCACAAGATTGAAGGCGCAAAACCAGCGTTCTTCGACGACCTGAAGTTCTTGCTCATCGGCCCGCTGTGGATACTGGCTCATCTACTGAGAAAGCTTGGGATCAAGTATTAGATCCGCGATCGGCTCATCCTTCGCGAACCGCAACACTCAGTTTATCGTTGCCGGCAGCGTCGGCTCTCCTCTTTTGTGCCGTCGATGATATTGACCGACGGCTCTTGGAGTTCGGTTGGATTCACCGCCCGCACGAAAAACGTGGCATCCGAAGCAGCAGATTCCACGAGCGGCGAGTCCCTTCTCCGCTGGAAACTGGATTCCGAAAAAACTACACGAGCCGCTAAAGTTCAGGTAGGTTTGCGAGAGTCATACCAAGGGATATGATCAAAGCAGAACCGTCACAGATAACGGCGGGTAGGCGGCAACGCTCAATTGAGGTGGGCATGTTCGGTCGACGCAAGCATTGGCAGATTGCACTTGCTTTGTGCTACCTGTCCATTGTTTTCTTTGTGCTTCCATCCGGGCGCGAAATCCTGCTCGCCGCCGCTGGAACGTTTGTATTGTTCTGGATTGCTGCCGGAAGGGCAATTGTTCTTTCAGAGCGGCACAAGCAGCAACTATCTGCATCTTCTAGAGACCGCAATCAGTCGCAAGACTGATTGCGGATTCATCGTGTTGGCATTGACCTGGTCGTATCCCAACGAATTGTTGCGGAAGTATCGCTAGCCAGCCGTGCACGGCGTGAAACGCTGAGCACAATTGGCAATCAGCAGTTTCCACGTTAGGTGAGTCCCTCCGCTTGTGGAAACTCGATTCCGAAAAAACTACACAAGCCGAGTGAGCGGCGGCAGTTTCGAAAGTCTCAGTATCCGGGGTGCGATGGGGCGGAATGACGCAGGATGCTGATTGATTGGTGTGTGGCTTTTGAAGCCTCAAGGTAAAAGAGTACAATCCGTGTACCCCAGGTAGATGACGGTTCAGTCAGAATTACAAGGGACAAAATGCAACAGGTAACGGTCGTTAACCTAGTAGAAGCATACACTCGCAAACAGCGAAACAGCGTTTGGATTGTTCCAGGTAACATTTCCGATTTTGAATCTGATGAAAACGAAGACCGCTGGCCGCACATCGACGACTATCTCTCCGATAGGGGCATTTGTGTTTCCGCAAAGCTGGCTCCCGAGAAAGCGGTGGAGATAGCTAGCGAGATTTCCAAGAAGTTCTCTCGTTGTGGGATAGAGGCCAAAGTCGAATTACTGTGCAACGACTAGCAGAGCTAGGATGCATATGCGTGGAACGCTAAGGCAGATTGGGAAGTCGCGGATTCTACCCGCGGCGAGATAGGTATGAAGACTCGTTGCTCCTGGGTTAGATTCGAGCGTTGGATTTAGCCTAGCCCATAACCGTAAGGAGCAACGAGCATGTCTAGCCT
>JANQQA010000224.1 GCA_028285205.1 Bythopirellula sp.
TCGGCCTCAAGGAGTCATTGACGCGCAAGCTCTCGATAAGAAAAAGCCACATCGTCAGACTCAATAATCCATCTGTGGGCACTGCCATAACCGGCCCACTCAATCTCGTGGACCAGGCAGCCCCGCTCGTTCATTCGGAACTCATCGTAGCGCCAGTCGTCGTGTCCTTGCTGACTGTGGCTGGCCCCAATGGAGTACGAATAGACGTTCGGGTATACGAACTCTATTTCGCCATCGTGGTAAGCGTTCAGTAGCAAAATGGTAATGGAAACAAGGCGGAGTCCATCTACTTCGTCACTCTTTGACTCGGAAACAGTGACGCTTGCAAGCCACGCGTCGTGCGGACACCGGTGATCGCTAAAGTTGAAATACCAGTCCGACGTCGCGAGCGAAAACGCGCCTTGAGGAAACCTGTCCTTGCAAGAATCAAGGTACTTTCGATAGTCCTCGAATGCCTTTGCTACGTCAGCGTCTCTTTGCTCAGCAAGAATGAATGGCATCCGATCCGCCAATAGTCGAGGTGCTGGTTTGGGTCAGGAGCAGACTATCAGACGCTCTGTGACGTCCTGAATCACCCGTTTGCGCGACTTTGACGCCCCGTGGATGGCTCCACTCGGCCAGAAGCAGCCGTTGTCGGGATAAGAAAAACCCGGCATTAAGCCGGGTCCTTCTCAGCATTGGAGTAACAGACTCAGGTCCCTTTACGCCGAAGCCAACCCAGTAACCCAATTGCTGATCCAAACAGCCATGCAGCAGCAGGTACAGGAAGAATAAACTGTTCGAAGTCCACGTTGCTAAGCGCTAGGTCACCGAAATTGTTTACTTCAATCCGGATGACATCTGATGAAAGAGGAAAAAAGCCGAAATCATATACATAGATACCACTCGGTTCGGCAGTGAATACATCCTGGAATAGAACTGCGTCGCTACCATCCAGCACCCGTATAGTGGTTTCAGGATTGGGCACAGATACCGAAGCAGAAACCTCAAAACCATTCAAGATAACTATATAGCCGCCGGAATCGGCAGTCAGGACGACTTCACCAGGAACATTAAACTCTTGATGACCGAGGCCGGGTGCGATGGCATACGTGAAATCGTAGAGCGAAAAGCTGCCTCGCGACGGTAGATAGTCCGCCACTACGTTTGGTGTGAAACCGCTGCCCTCTTCGTAGAAGAAGCCGTTTGAGTCCATCGCCGCGCTCACCCGATCTCCGTAATCAAGGCAATCGGCAACAAAAGTAAAGCAGTTCGTTTCTCCGGTATCGAAAATCAGTACCGTCGCCTGAGCGGGCAAGCCCACAATTCCCACAGCCACAATACTGATCTTCAGAGATCTCCTTAGCCACATATTTTCATCCCCTATACGGCTTTATGCCGCTTATCGTTGCTTCTACTGAGTGCGATCGCGCGACTTTGCACGTGCTGCATTTGTCTGTCGGCGATGTCGCTATTTGTCATTCGACTCAACCGAAATGAAAAAACGCGACTGCCGAAAGCCGGCAGGTCGCGTCATCTAGTACAAATTGCTCCCAAAACCCTAATTAGTCAAGAGATTGGCAATATCTCAAGTTTGTCACGTACAACTTTCACTTTTCGACAAAAACTATTGCTAGCTGCTAAATGAACTGTCCGCTAAGGGCCAGAAAGAGCCTACCGGACGACCTGTGACAGCTAGAATCGCCCGATCAGGTGATCTCTGAAGCCCCTGGGCGGCTCTTCTCGGCCAGAAGCGGCCACGCAGGAAATCGTTAACCAGCCGTTGGTTGAATGTCCAATCGTCGGTCAAACTCTTGCAAACGAAAAGGCGGGCCATTGTTTAGCGGACACCATCCGTCTTTCATTGCCAAGCGGATTAGCCGCTCAACATCCCCGGAAGAAATGTGTGCGTCACCAAAATCTAGCCAATCTGAGCTTGATTGTGCCTCTAGCCGTGCACCATTGCCGGTCGCACTCTGCACGACAATGTAGAAATATCCGGAGTCAGCTGAAAACGCCCATCGATACTCTTCGTCGTCAATGACGATTTTTCTGGAGCCCTTTTTCGATAGAGCCACGTTAGGATTCTCTCTAGTTCCTTAGTATCCCGAACGCCCGCTTCGGGTCAGGAGCAGACTAACAGACTCTCCGTGACGGCCTCTATCGCCCGATTAGGCGACTTCTAGCGCCCTCGATGGCCCCTGCCGGCCAACTGCAGTTACCCTTCATATGCACCGGGAGTCAACGCAGCTTCGGCTCTTGAATACGCCGCCGCTCGGAATGCGGGAAGAATCTCGCAGCCGTCACACAGACGCGCCAGCTGGGGAAATTTAGCCTCGTCCATCATTGCTGGAAGCTTCTCACGGAGATTGGTTATGGCTATCGCCGTGGTTACATCAGCCACGGTCATATGATCACCGCACAGCCAAGGGTCCGGTTTCCTCGCTTCCAACCAAGCCAAAGCCGATGTGATTTGTGTCGCTCGACGGGCAATCCATACGTCGTCTCGTGCAGACGCCGCCTTTCTCACGGTCTCGGTCCTGTAGTCCACGGTTTTCTCAATGAGGCCCAGTGCGACTACTTCCGTTTGCAGCACGACTCGTCGCTGAGGCTGCTCCTTCGGAACTAGAGACCGGTCGAACTGAACGGACTCATGCAAGTAGTCAAGTATCGCGCGGCTATCAACAAGTCGATCTCCACTATCCAGCTCTAGAACCGGCATGGTTCCAAGCGGATTAACGCGGAGCACTTCATCGAACTCCGTGAAGACAGATATTGGCTGTCGTTCGAATGGCATCACGTAAAGATTGAGAACGACGGCCACGCGACGCACGAAAGGGGAGTCGTAGTGTCCGTAAAGCAGCATTCGCTGAAGACCTCTTTTGGATCAAGTCATGTCAATCACGGCCGAGACGACTCTTCTCGGCCAAAAAACTGTAGTCGGAGAACAGGTCTGTAGAGGCCATAGCGCGATTTCAACTGCGGTTCTCTAAGCGTTCGTCGATACAGGCCCTAGCAACTCTTCGCCATCCGGATAAACAATGGTGGCAGAATCCTTGTATCCGGCCATTTGGACACTTCAAACATTCCGCGGCGCGCGTATAGACGACGCGCCCCCGTGTTTCCAGCTGCAACGTCCAGGCACAAACGGTTCGAACCACTTGCAGCGGCACGTTGCTCGACATCGTCCATCAGAATCGAACCGATACCTTCACCGCGAAGACCTGGCTCGACAGCAATACCTTGAAGATAGAAGTCCTCGTCGGTCAGAGTGCTCAGAATCCTGAAAACTGGTGTGAGCAGCATGTGCATACACTTCAGTCGTATTGGGAAGGTACCTGCAGCGCGGAACAATGGTAACTCGGAGAAACTCCGCGCCTGTTTTCCTGTGTAGGCGGAAGTCATGCCGACAAACTCGCCACTCTGTTCTGCGAAGATCACGTGCTGATACGACAGTGAGTGTTGCGGCTGAAGATAAGCTGTAGCCATGACTTCTTCGGCACGCCGACCAAGCAAGAGACGGAAAAACCCATCTGCTGCCTGATCCATGTATCGAGCAAAGCAACGGCCTTCGGCTAGTACAGGCTTGGCGGATCGCAACAGAATTGGATTGTTTCCCAGTGTTTCCTACTCCGGCCTCGAATCCACCCGGTCAGACGGTATGAGATCGTCTGAATCACCCGTTGTGACTACTTCGAGAGCCCTTTAACGGCTCTTCGCGGCCTGGAGCGGACACAACCGGAGGCGTGACTGACGGCAGCTTCGACTGCACTGGTTGTCGCGTTTACTTGTCAGGCGAAATGGCCGATTCATGGACGTAAAGCCACTGACAATTAGCTGGTGATTTCGATAGGTTAGACAGAACAGCGCTACAAAGACGTCCGTCTGTTGCATCCCCATCAGTGTGCCACTCC
>JANQQA010000232.1 GCA_028285205.1 Bythopirellula sp.
GCACACCCGCGCCGTGCATCGGGAGCAGCACGGGCTCACCCCTCATCCGTTCGAATCTGCGTACGCCTGCGACCGGGATGCGCTCGCTCACAGCACCGCGGGCTACGTCGACGAGGTGGTCGACGGCGGCTTCGAATCCGTCGTAGAGGGCGCCCAAGAATCCGTTCTTCACGGACTCAATAAGATCGAAGTCGGGCGGGCCTCACCACATCACGAACTCACCATCAACTATACATCTTGGGATGGTATCATGGGACCGGGCCCGTTAATTGGTGGCGATGTGCCGGCACACTCCCAATACGCAGTGCGTTGTTCCCGAGCGTAGGAGGCGTCGGTCGGATGTTTTCGCGAGTGTTTTGGGCCAACTTGTCAGCAACCCGCCTCATGTGGACTCAGAGGCGTGTAGAGGCGCAGCGAACAGGACCGAGGCGAGGAGAGATCTCGGTCGGACCCTAGCACAGGAGCTTAGAACGACGTTCATCAGACTCCATATCGCCGCACGGGCTCCGAAACGTAGTCGACAATGTCCGAGAGAAGTTCAATCGAGCTGCGGCCCGCAGTGCGCTGACACAGTTCCTCCAAGGAAAGTCGGCCATACACTCCAAGCCGAGCGTTTACAAGGCACACCTCGTCGATATCATGGAGCTTCTCGGCGAAATTCAAAGCGCAGTACGTGAGCGTCTGTCGGTAGTCGATTCCCCGAAACTTCAGTCCTCCAGTCTTTATCTCGACCAGCATGTTTGTGTCTCGAACAATCAAGTCACCGCATGAGGCACTCAGCCATCCGCATCCAGCGAATCGCGGTTCAAGGACCAGTTGAGTACCAGATACATGTGCACAAAAAGCCCCGATACGGTTCGCTAGGTCGAGCGCTTCCGCTACGCCTGTCTCATCCGGTCTTGGAGGAGGACGCCTAGTGTATGCTCGCATTGAGGCAACGTGATCGTAAGCCGCGTCCACGAGTTTACTTATCATGGCCTCGTCAGCATCCGTCGCGTCCGCGAGCCCAGCACGCCTAGCGTGACAGAAGGCCAAGAAGGCGAGTTCGCCGACCAATCCTCGCTGTGAGGCTGGAGCCATCGAGTTGAGTCGGTCCACAAAACGCTCGAGCATGAAGTTTTGCTCACGCACGAACTTCACCATCATTGGAGCTATCTGTCTCCAGAATCCGCCGTGGGTGCTCGCGAACTCCTTCTCGCTGATCAAAGGGGCACCTCCCAAGCAGTGCCGTTGTTCTTGGCCCCAACCCACCTGCGAAACACCCGATCGACAGCGGAAAGCTCGTTCGTAGTCCCGTCCCGCCAGTGTCTACCCTCATCACCCAACACGTAGGATGCGACGTTCACTGCTCGACGCTCCCAAACGCCAAGTTGAGTCGCCCTCTTCAGCGTTTCGGAAAGCCAGTAATCGACGCGTCTGCGAGTCATTAGAAGAATGATGTCGCGCTTCAGCATAGGGCTCGTGCTGGGCCGCTCGTACAGCTCGATGAGAAGTGCATCTGTCTCCTCCGATCGGTCGTCCATTAAGATGCGGATGGCGAAGGCTAAGTTCGCTGTCGGGTGGACTATGTACGACTGATTTTGAAGGAGGCCACGAATACCCGTATAGACGTCCGCCCGAAGGCCTTCATCGAGGTCCGCCAAAACCGCTCTCAGCAGAATGGCGACGGACGGAAATACAGGATAAAGGCTCTTGAGGTTTTGCATCAGCGATAGAATCGCCCGGTTTCGTGTCTCGTCGTCAAGGAACTTGACCGACTTCACGAGCTGCCGAGTAAGTCCTTCATCGATCCGACTTTTCCCAAGCTCTCGTGAGAGCATTCCTACGATGTCGAACTTCCCGATTTCCGATGCAAGGCGCTCGTAGTCCCCTTCTGCCGTTGGTGCATACGGATCGTAGGCGAGCCGGATTTTCAAGAACTGGCGCGACTTGGATTCATCTTGAGAGCTTGAGCCAGCAGGATCCGCTAGCGGAGATGAGCGGCGGAATTCTGAACGAGACATGAGCCGTGTCTTCAACCTCGAAAGCGAAAATCCCTCATTCACCATCAGCGTTTGGCTGATTACTGCTAGCGCCTTCTGAGCTTCATCTTGGCCTTCGGTGAAGACAAGATAGTCATCAACAAACCGTTTGAACACGATGCGCCGGCCAAGCAAGAGACGGTCAACGCGATTGAGGAGGATCTCGGCTAGCAGCCGAGATGCGTTACCGCCAATCGGCAAGCCATAAGACGTTCTATTGGAGAGACGAAATAGGGCGCCCTGAACCCTGCCTATCGCATCCTTATTCTCGCTCGTTTGCTTGAGGGCATTATCCAACCGATGATGATAGACGCGCTGGTAGAAGTCGGAAATATCGGTCGAAAGAACGAACGGATAATTCTCGGCTTCGGCGAGGGCCGAGCGATGGAAAGCTGCCCATCCCAGGTCTCGGTCGAACATCGTATAGTTAGCAAGATCTGGTCTGTACCGATAGGAGAATACAATTCCGCGTTCCGCAGGAAGGCGAGCCTTTTCGATGTCTTCGGCAAGTTCGATCGCAAGTGCTAAGAAATAGGCGTTCCATACTGGATCAATCTGAGTGGCAGCCCGAAAACCTGTGTAGCCGACGGCTCCAAGCCCCCTCTCCTGAATAATTGGGTACTCGGCAATCCATTTTTCAAAGTCGCGATCGAGATCCACGAGAAGTTTGACGACATCGTCTTCAGCGTCGGCAAACCAACGATTCTCAAGCGGAAATGGGAAGACATCAGTATCCCCATGTGAAGCAATGTTCCGAACGGCGAATCGAATGCTCGCTTCAGAGACGGCGGGCATAACTGGTTTCCTTCTTCAACGATGCTTGCGTCGTAATAAGAGCTAAGCAGTCAACTATCCCGCGGTCATGTTTGCATGTCCGTTGGAATTTCAGCTCATAGGCAACCTTGGACTCGCTGTGCTCACCTATTTCCTGTTTTTGTGTTTTCCACGAGTTCATCTAGTGAAACCTCGCCATTTAGATGGCGAAGAAATTCCTGACCTCGCCTGTTCTTTTTCGCCCTCTTAGTCACCAGGGCACGCAGCTTTCGACGATAGGCTTCCGTGCATGATTCATAAATCCAGGCCAGCATCACGACTGATAGCCCGTCGTCCTTGCTATCGTCCAATAGCGCACCGTCGCTAACAGCCTCCACGACCGGAGCCTTCGATCGGCCTTCACTGTTTGGCGTGAATAGGACTTCCGGTAGCCTGTCATCCAACAAGAGCGCTGCTTGCCCGAATTCAATGAACAGACGTGTAAGTGCAATGGTTGATAGTACTACCTCTACACGAGTCTCCGCAACGATATCAATGAGCGCTTTGAAAAGAAAGTCGTCCCCTTGTATCTTCCTGATCAGGGCAATGTTCGCATCCTCAAAAAGCGCCGATACCTCTACAAATAGTGAGTAGTCTTTCTTGGCCTCTAGGATAGATGCGTCTACGAAATACTGAACTAGTTTTTCGATCGTGCCCTGCGTTCCCTTCTTGCTTCGCAGGGAATCGAGTAGGTCTCTAAAGCTCAGTGACGCATTGGAGGGGCCCGGTCTCGCTCTTTGCTCAGCGTGCCAAGACTTTCGTAGGGAGAAGAATGCGTCGGAGATATCTAGTAGTTGCGGCGACGTAATCAGAGCTCGGAGTGGGTCCAGTAGACTATCGGAATCGCCTTCCTCCTCAGATATGTAGCTCTCTAATACGGATAGAATCTGGCGCCGATATCCGTGATCGACGATGCCCCACAGTGTGCCGAGGATTCTCGGCGATGTTCCAGGATCTCCAGTAATCGATCCCTCTTCTGCGGGTGTGAATAAGCTATGGACGCAGGCGGCGAGAACGGAATTCGGGGTCTCATCAGGACTGAGTAACGCTGGTGGTGCACCCAGATTTCTTTCTATCACGTCAGAAGACGCATTGAGCATCGTTTCAAGTGTCTTCTGGCGGAGTCCGACGTTAATATCTTCGTTTTCCGTGATCCGACACAAGCATTGCCATGAGTCCTTCGTAAGTGGCCCATTCTCCAATAGGCTACGCAGGAAATAGATATAGCTCATAGCGATTGGAGGGCTCCATGTTCCAGAAGAAGCGCCTTCGAGAATATGGATCAGCTTATCCACAAATGGCCGCGGAAATCTATTTGTGCGTATCGCAGGTTTCCATAGAGATGTAAGTGGTAGCCCATCCAAATATTTGAAGATCTCCGCAGTATCGGGATCATCGACCCGGTCCGTCCTAACTCGATCGACGATCTTCCGAAGACCATACTCATAGTTGCCCTTCTCGCGGAAATCTATATATAGTTTTTCACGGAGAAATCCTGGAGTCTTACAGGTTTTATAGAGGACGGGAACGACGATGATTTGTTTGCCCATAATCGCGTTGTACATAGCCATCCGTACCTCTTCCTGCACCCATCTCGAACCGACGGAATCAGGTGACAGGACAACAATCATGTAGTCGACTTCGTCGATCGCGGATTCCAGCCGCCCGATAAGGGAATCCCCTGGTCGTAGCTTGTCTTCGTCAAGCCACGGCGATAACCCGCGCGCTTTAAGGTCCGCGGCAAGCCTTCTTGCGAATCTCTTGTCTTTACTGTTGTGGCTGATGAAGACTGTGGTGGGCATAAGAGCCGCTCCTAGACTTTAAATCAATGATCTGCAGGCCTTCGAGTCGGAAAGTACCTTGCAGTCTTGGTTTTCGTGCAGCAACTCGGCTTTGCCGAGTTTTGCATAACAAACACTAGCTCGATGTCGGTTTGTCCGCCGGAGCTGAGCATATCTGATGTCGACTGCGTCGAGGCTGCCTCGATGTGATTGCAGCTCCCGACATTTGGGCACATGGTGCATGGAGCATGATGGCCGATGGACGGCCTACGAATGCCTGTCTTATGGTCCAGGTCAGTGGCTTCGTTTCTGATTGATTTGGTGGAGTGCGACTAGGGCTGACTACGCGTTTCTGGTGCCGGGAATCTCGAGTATCGGGTGTAGCCGCGGGTGTTGCCGCAATTGAGACAAATTGGAACAGCATGGAACACTCGACACCAATCAAATCAGCTATTTACCAATGATTTCGTAGTGGAGTGTGAACTTCCCAAGGTTGAAGTCGCGGGTTCGAGTCCCGTTTCCCGCTCTTCGGAGGTTCCTCCCCGAGACGCTCGACCGTTAGCTACTAAAAGATCAGGCGGCTGTTTCTAGCGTCTCACGAAGAATGCGCGGGTGGCGCGCGGCGATGCGCAGCAGACTGACCGCTGGGCCCTCCGGCGAACGCCTGCCCTGTTCCCAGTTCCGGAGCGTATGAACGCTAATCCCCATCGCCTTAGCGAAGAGCTCCTGCGTGAGGCCGGTGAAGCGTCGGAGCGCTGCGATATCTTCGCCCGAACGGAAATCGCCTTTGATAAATCGGCGCCGCAAGCGGGCAGGTATAGCGCGTTCGAAGTCGGATTCGTTGAGCTCTGGGATTTCAGTCATCTCGCAGTACTCCTGTCAGGTACTCTGCCAGCAGGGCTTCCTCACGAGGGGTCGCCCA
>JANQQA010000260.1 GCA_028285205.1 Bythopirellula sp.
CATTTTCGGAATCGTAACCTCCACGCGATTGGTCTGAGTTCGGCAATTGACGTAATCGGGAACCACCTTCTGGTTGGCATCCGTTGTGCGATCGAGAGAGGTCTGCGCCGCACCGAAACACTCACCTATCTGGGTGACGTTACAACGGTGGAGCAGTAATGAAATGCTGGCTGTCGGACTCCGGCTAGAAGGAGCCGCTCGGGCTTCCTAGAGCTCGACAACTGTTTCGAAGCCACCGAAGATAAGACGAGCGCCATCGAATGGCATGGGATTTTTCTCCATATCCATCCGTTCGTCCTTGAAGTCTTCCGACATCATCTTGTTCATGGCGGCATCGCGTGTTTCTTTGTCCGGCCACTCGATCCAGGAAAGTACGACCGACTCATCGGCCGTCGCCTGCACCGCCTTGCCGAAATCGGTGATCTTTCCTTCGGGCACATCATCGGCCCAGCACTCGACAACACGTGTAGCGCCGAGGTCAGTGAAAACAGCGTCGGCCAATTCGGCGTGTTCGATGAATTTCTTCTTGTTCGACGTTGGCACGGCTATCACGAAACCGTCAATGTAGCTCATGCTTAATTTCCTCCAACTCGAGATGGCGAATGGTCGTGGGACAAGTAGAACGTCGATGCTCGAAAGCCACATATTGCGTCAGGATCGGCGTCCGGAAAGGGTTAGAAGCAGACTACCAGAGTGGTCCATTTCATCGGAATCGCCCGATTGGGCGGTATCATGGCCCCAATGACGGCTTATGACCCGTAACGGACATTGACCGGGTTGATAGAGTACTCAACAAGAGAAGAGCATGGAGGGGGCGGGGATGAACTATCGGCTGCGCCGGCGCCTGAGCCCGGTCATTCACTTGACTGTCGTCGGCACGGATTGCCCCGGCTTTGTCTTGACCATTCTCGATGAGCTTTCTCGTGCCCTGCGAACGGTTGGAGTGGTAGCCGTAGCAACGGACTAGGTGCTCATATTTGTCGGGGACATGGTTCATGAGCATGCTCGGCCACTTCGTCGCCGGCATGCCTTCAGATAAGCTGACGCAGCTCCTCCATGCTCCGGATTTCTGCGAAGTAGATCTGTTCGATTAGGTCGTACATCTCTTCGTTGTCGCCGAGATGATCGAGGATGTCTCGATAGGTCTCCGCCGCTACTTTCTCCATCTGTAAAACCTCTTGGAGCATCTTCTCATAGTCGGTCGTATGGACAATCGGCGTCGCGTCACGGTCGGTTACGGCGATGCCTCCGAGTTGATTGATCGCGTGGCGCACGGTGGCCGCGTGGTCAAGCGACTCGGTGGCCTCAGCTTCGAAGAAGGGCTTGAGGTGAAGTCGGTAGATACCTTTCACGTAGGCAGCATAGTGAGCGTACATTACTGTTGCCCGCATCTCGAGGCCGAGTGCCAGATTTAGCTGGTCGACCAGCCCGTTGCTGTTGTCTGTCAAAGCGTTTTCCTCTGTTTCCAATACGGCCGCCGGTTGTGCGACCGGACCGGACCGTCCAGCCTCGCAAGTATATCTTGGTGCAGGGTTCCGCCTACCAATTTATGATGCCGTAGCTGAGGGCAACAGAACTCAGTTGCTAACTTGGCTCCTGCGCGTGAAAACGCTGCATAGATTCATCGCGCCCCAACGGCAACTTCTGTCCGAGAAGAGCCGTCCTGGGGCTCCAGCGGTAGCCTAAACGGGTGATTCAGGCGGTCTCAGAGCGTCTGATAGTCTGATACTTAACTAAGGCAGCCGATCGCGTTTCCCTCGATGTGGTCGATACTTTCGTCCATTGGAAAGAGCAGAGGAGCCGAATGACTAAAGATGAATGTAGAGGCCCACACCTTCGACATGGTTCGGATTGGATAGAGCATGAAGATCTGATTGTCGGGGATGAGAAAGGTCTCAAGAATCTGATAAGGGCCTGCGATGTGGCTCTAAGAGATGGTGAGTACTTGGGTAGTGATCTCGGCGAATGGGTTGGCGTGAGAAAAATGGACTCAGAATGGTTCAAGGATCCACAAGATACACCTCAGACAAAATTTCAGAACGCAGTTCTTGCAGCGGTGCTTGTTTTGCTCCTCGGGCTAATCGTGGTCGGTCTCGTTGCGACGGTACGTTGGCTCGCCTGAAAGGCCGCTCCTGGCCGAAACCTGTCTGTCATACACGCCGTAGATCGCCTAGTTGCGTGATTTCTGCGATCAGGGGGCCTCTGGTAGGCTGGTCCTGACCCAAAGCAGACGTCGAGAAACCGCGCGGATATGCGACTATATGAGCTTTAGGATCATCGGGTCGGCCCTCGATAGGAATGAACCATCTCCGCGCAATTGGCGAGGTACTCGTCACTGAGGGCAGGTTTCTTGCTCTGCAGCCGGTTAAACCCGACTTCGCGCGGCTCGGTAACTGTTTTCTTGCGCTTGGTTTGATATCTGCGTGGCTCGCAGGAGTTGGGAGGTATTGGGACAACCCGCGGGCCGATCTTTGGCAAACCCTAGGCTTAGGTTCGGTTGCCTACGTCTTCGCTATGGCATTGATTCTTTGGCTCTTGATCAAGCCGCTTCGTCCTCAAAACTGGAGCTATAGGTCTGTTCTAACCTTTGTCGGCATGACATCTCCGCCGGCAATTCTTTACGCAATTCCCGTTGAGCGCTTCTCAACACTAGAAACCGCACAAATAATTAACGTCTGGTTTCTTGCGGTCGTCGCTGTTTGGCGAGTGATCCTTCTAGTCCTATATCTGGTTCGCTCAGCCAAGCTATCTGGCGGAACCGTGCTGATCGCCGCGTTGCTGCCTCTTGTTCTCATTGTCAGCGCGCTCGCGGCCCTAAATCTAGAACACGTTGTTTTTCGCTTGATGGCCGGCTTGGCTGAGGAGGAACGTTCTGCAAACGACGCGGCGTACGCTGTTCTTGTGGTGATTACGTACTTCTCGTTCTTCGCATCGCCAATTCTGCTGTTCGCATACGTTGGGGCAGTAATCCACCGTTGGCGCAGGGCGACGTAGGCGAGTTAAGCCCATGAAACTAGGCTTGATCGCCATGAGCGGCCTTCGTGCGGAGAACCCCGAGCTGATGGATCTTGGATTGACCTTACCTGGATTCGTCGAAAGAAAGGAGGTGATCGCGTCTCTGCCTAGCCTAGGTTTAATGACCCTGGCAGGGATGACCGGCGAGAAGTACATGCAAGAGTACGTCGAGTTGCCGGAGTTTGACGAAGGGTCCGACGTTCCTGGCGAGTTCGATGTCGTTGCGATATCCAGCTTCACCGCACAGATCAATGCAGCATATCGACTCGCCGACGCCTATCGCACTTTGGGAACCACGGTCATACTGGGTGGATTACACGTTACATCCCTTCCAGAAGAAGCACTCGCTCACGCAGATTCCGTCTTGCTTGGCGAGGGAGAGGTATTGTGGAAGGCGCTGCTCGCTGACCTGAATGCGGGGACATTGCGGAAGGTCTACGACGGTAGGGGCATAGAGTTTCCGCTCGCTGCGCAGCCAATTCCGAAATTCGATTTACTTGACCCTGACAAGTACAACCGGCTGACCGTTCAAACCCAGCGAGGCTGCCCCTTCAGATGCGAGTTTTGTGCGTCCTCGATTCGACTGACAAGTCGGTTCAAGCTCAAACCCGTACAGAACGTTGTCGACGAGATTAGGGCTATTAAATCGATCTGGCGAAATCCCTTCATTGAACTCGCCGACGATAACACTTTCGCCAATCGGTCCCATGGGAAGGAGCTTGCTAAGGCCTTTACGAAACTAGGGGTCAAATGGTTCACCGAAACCGACGTTTCGGTCGCAGAAGATGAAGAGCTACTTACGCTGCTCAGTGACAGTGGTTGTAGGCAATTGCTTATCGGCTTCGAGAGTCCAAGCAGGAACGGCTTGAAAGATATCGAGCTGCGAAACAACTGGAAGGAAGCGCAGTTCGACAGATACAAGGAGGCGATACATCGCATACAACGTCGAGGAATATCGGTAAACGGTTGTTTCATACTAGGGCTCGACGGTCAAGACGCATCAATTTTCGATGAGACAAAGGCATTCGTGCGGGATAGTGGGTTGGCGGAAGTTCAAGTTACCCTGCAAACGCCCTTCCCCGGCACGCCGCTTTATGAAAGGTTGCGAAGGTCCGGTCGGCTAGTCGAAGATGAATTTTGGGACAGATGCACCTTATTCGACGTCAACTACCTGCCAGCTAAAATGTCTAGGCAAGAACTAGAAAGTGGATTCAGAGACCTAATGCGGGATCTCTATACGGAGTCTGTCACGCGGGAGCGGAAGACTCGGTTCTTGCAGTCGGCCCGGAACTACGATGGTCAAAGAGCACAGATCCCTTGAACAACATTAGTCCGTAGAGTCTGTTAGTGACCCAAACGCGACATTCGGAAAGAGTATCGAATGCCTTCGATTTTGGTAATTGAGGACGAAATCCACGCCGAACAATCGAGCGAGTATTCGTCATTCGACGATGCGCTGGATGAGTTGCGTCGACGAAAGCAAATCCCTTGGGACCAGCCTCCGAACCAATGTCCCTGCACAAGCTGGCGCACTTGCGAGCGCGACTACTGGATTATCGAGTACGCCTCGTCACAGGAACCGTGGGAGGTTTTGGACAGAACATCTGTCATGAAGGTTTCCGCGCAAGGCGTTGTGTGGAATTTGGGGAATTGACCAGCTGCTTCTGGCCGAGAGGAGCCCTCCGGGGGGGGCTAGAAGTCCCCTAAACGGGTGATTCAGGGGGGGGCTTAGAACGTTTGAGAGTTTGGTCCTGACACATAGCAGCCCTAGAGATGTAGCGGATAACTAAGCGCCTGAAATGGCGGCTTAGAGTTCACTTTTGGCTGTCGTAGATTACGGTTTGAGCTTCATTTTCGATGACCTAA
>JANQQA010000293.1 GCA_028285205.1 Bythopirellula sp.
GTGGCTGCCGCTGGAGGCGTAGCTGCCTCCTGAACCATAGCTGCCACCGGAGCCGTAACTGCCGCCGGAGCCGTAACTTCCACCCGAACCGTAACTAACAGCAGCGTAGCTTCCGTAGCTGCCCGACGATCCCCAACTTCCGTAGGAGTAGGCCTGTGCGTCCGCACTGACCAGCGCGACCGCAGCCGCGGCTACGAGAGCCAGTTGGCAATAACCGCCCCGTTTTCTTGGGTTCGTGGCGCCAAGAATTCTCATCATGATGTCTCCCAATTGATCGCTTAACCAAGCGGTCGAAGCTCCGACTTCGGTGCCCCCCGCAACCAGCTTGCTAGGATAGCAAGAACGTGCCTTAATTCAAGCAAGCTAGGCAAATTTACCATATTTTGACGGCTAGGCGGGTTGGTTGAACATTTTCAACATGGCAATTACTCCGGACAGCCGTCTGCACCAGTTTTCTGACCTCTGGAGCGGCGCGGGATGTGGCGTCTACGCAACATTGTCTCCGACCTCGGTCGGACTGTTGATGCCCGTGGTCGGCCGAACACGATCTTTCAGTGCGCTTCCAACTGCAATTCATCGACGTCAAGCCGCCCTACCCCGCCGAGAAGACCTAGTCGGACGATCGCTTCGCGTGTCGCGAGTGGCACTCGCAAGCGTTTGGAAGCTGGTTGCCAATCGAAAGTACCTTCCCAGCTGCCGAGTCGTTCATTCCCAATCGCGGCTCGACGCTGATCGTAGAAAGTGATCAGAATCGAGGCCCGCTGCGTGGGAGTCGGACCGGACGCGAGGTCCCGTCCACGCACGCGGGCCGACAGCTCAACGGCACTGATTTGCCGACCGTCCAGGGCCATGCCCTGCAGCGCTCGGCTCGGCTGGCCGGGTTGGGTGTTCTCGAACGAGAGGTGCTTGTCCTGTCCCGCGACTTGCGCGTGTCGGAGGTAATGCCAGCCCACCGGGCGATCCGTGCCTGCGATGACCTCACTGAAATCGCCGTTGACGATCGTCGGTCGGCTTGGATTGGGGAGCACTTCGCGAGCGTCTTCCGCTGTCCCAGTCATCGGCACAAACAACGTCGCGCGCAAGGCCTCGCGCTGCAGTTGCCCCTGCTGCTTCGTTATACGGTACAGGTTTTGTTGGTAGCGCTCGCCGACCGGTATGATCATGCGGCCGCCCTCTTTCAACTGCTCGACCAGCGGCTGCGGGATTGATTCTGGCGAGCAAGTCACGATGATCTTGTCGAACGGAGCCGCCTCCGGCCAACCGAGATATCCATCCCCGATGCGGATATGCACATTCTCATAACCCAGGCGACGAATCGTTCGTTCGGCGCGACGTCCGAGTCGCTCAACGATTTCGATGGTGTAGACCTCGGCCACCAACGGGCTCAGCACGGCAGCCTGATATCCACTGCCGGTCCCGATTTCGAGCACCTTGTCCGTCGGCTGTGGGTCGAGTTCCTGGGTCATATACGCTACAACAAAGGGTGGCGAAATCGTCTGCCGGTCGCCAATGGGTAGCGCCGTGTCGAAGTACGCCTGCTTACGAAATCCGCCGAGTACGAATTCGTGTCGCGGGGTGGTACGCATCGCGCGAAGCACTGCTTCGTGCGTGACACCTGCGGCTTCGACTTCGTTGGCTACCATTTGCTCGCGGAGCTCCGCGTAAGCCGGCGGCTTGCCACTGAGGTGCATAGGCAATAGCACGACCAGCAGAGGCCCAGCGAATATTTCAATTTGTCTCATGAGTCATCCCTGCAAACGTGCGATTCCGCTATTATCGACGGAACGTGCCACAGCACCAAGACGTTATTCTTATGCTAGTTGATTCAACACTTATCGATGCCACTCGCACCCGGCTACGTGCGGAAATGCCCGTGACTGAAAAATGGGCCTACTTCGACCACGCCGCGGTCGCGCCGATTTCGGCACCAGCGCAGCGTGTGCTAGAAACGTGGACGCAGCAAGCCGCCCACGAAGGTGATACCGTGTGGCTTGATTGGGCGCGTGAACTGAAGGAAACGCGCAACACGGCGGCGGAGTTGATCAACGCCGACGTCGATGAAATTGCCTTGGTACCGAGTACAACCGCCGGCATCAATCTTGTCGCGGAGGGGCTCGACTGGAAGTCGGGCGACAACGTTGTGACCCTCGATGATGAGTTCCCGTCGAACTTGTACCCTTGGCTGCACCTGGAGCGTTTGGGGGTCGAGACACGACTGGTACCAACGACTTCAGGCCACATCGACCTCGACCAATTGGCCAACTATTGCGACGAGCGGACCCGCGTCGTGACCGTCAGCTGGGTCGGTTACTCCAACGGTTGCCGCCGTGACCTCGACGCAATTGGCGAGATTGCCCATCGACACGGGGCGTTGTTCTTTCTCGATGCGATTCAAGGGCTCGGCGTGTTCCCACTCGACGTGAAGCGCACACCGGTCGATAGCCTGGCGGCAGACGGGCACAAGTGGATGCTGGGGCCCGAGGGCGCAGGCATCGCGTACATACGCCGGAGTTGCCTAGAACAGCTGACGCCTATCGGGGTTGGCTGGAACAGCGTTGTCAACTCTGGCGACTACAGCCAACGAGAGCTCAACCTGAAGGGCGACGCGTCACGCTATGAAGGCGGATCGCACAACATGGCGGGCTTCCTCGCACTGGGGGCGAGTTTACGTTTGTTGGCCGACCTGGGCATCGAAAATGTGGCCGCCTCGATCCTGGCAAACTCCGATCGTATAGCAGATGAACTCTCGGAGTTGGGAGCTGTGCTGTGTTCCCCGCGATCGACGGCGGCGAGCTCGGGGATCGTATCGGTCGAAGTACCGGGTGCTGATCCGCTCGCGGTGCGACGACATTTGCTGGATAGCGGCGTGGCGGTTGCTTGTCGCGCGGGACGAGTGCGAGTGAGCGCTCACGCGTACAACGACGATAGTGATTTGCAGCGACTCGTCACGGCGTGGCGTGAGATTTTATGAGGAGAGGCTTCGCGTCGGCGGGTGACGCGGCGTGGCTGTGGAATTGCACGCTGGTGCATTCGTGGTGGCATGACTTATTTATCTGGGCAATGAACAATGTCGAGTCGGGCAGTCTATACGGGGTCGTTTGATCCAATCACACTTGGGCATCTCAACGTCATCGAGCGCAGCAGCCGCCTGGTCGACGAACTGGTCGTTGGCGTGGGGCGCAATGTCGACAAGCAATCGATGTTCTCTGCCGAGCATCGCGTCGAGCTGATCGAGCGCACGACCAGCCACCTCGACAACGTCAAAGTGAAACTATTCACCGGTTTGGCAGTGCAGTTTGTCCGTGATTGCGACTCTCGTGTGATCATCCGCGGTGTTCGCTCGCTGTCGGACATGGAAGCGGAGTTCACGATGACACTTGCCAATCGCAAGCTCGATCCTGGGATCGAAACAGTGTTTCTGATGGCCGACGACGAGTTTTCACACGTCTCTAGTTCGCTGATCAAACAGATCACGCCGCTAGCCGGCGATGAGGAGATTGGACGCTTCGTGCCCAAGGCGATCATCCCGGACCTCCGTGCGAAACTCGTACACTAAGTACATCGAGCGACGATAACCGGTTAGCCCACCATGTTTCGCTCAGCTCGTCGGTGCTTAAAACCAGTGCGATTCTTCTTCAACCGGTGCTTCCTCTGCATCGAGGACGGCCAGGTCTTCCTCGCGGAAAAACTTCGCGGAAAAACTTCGGATCGGCACCAGTAGTGCGATGAAGATCGGGAACAGAATCCGAATCAGTTCCGAGGGGATCACATTAACGACGCACAGGACTGCCAGGCATATGAACTGCAGCAGGGTGTAGAGATGTGTTGTACGAATGGGCACCCGTCGAATGTAGTGCGTCGCGGGGTACATGGCGGAATCCATTACCCACAGGCTCAAGCGTTCCATAAACTGGTTGCCCACCAGCGAGACTACACCCATGTACAGGAAGATGCCGTACAGCGCCGCCATCGGCACCAGGCTGAGGTGCCGTAGGAAGAATAGTGCCGTGATCAGAATCAGAAGATGAATGACAAAGCCCGTCAGTCGGTTTTCCGTCATGTGGATGATGCGTTCCTTGGTGCCGCCTGACGGTAGTGCTGTTTCTTCGGTATCGGCCAGAGCGCGTACGTGGGCAAGCGAGCGTACCGTCGCCGCGACGAGCCAGGGAAAGCCGAATAACGAGCAGCCTGCTACCAGCAATCCGACCACCAGCAGATCGAGATGGTAGGCGGCCCCCTTGGTGATCTTATTCTCGGGGCTATTCACCAACCGCGCGGTGATGTTCTGCGACAGATAAATGAGCAACGTCGCTAGCAGCGCCGGTCCCGCTGCCGCCCAACGCACCCAACTCGGCACGTCGCCCAGATCGATCATCGTCGGCCACTGCAATCCTTCGGCAACCTTGAGCGTCGACAGCGACACTTCCTCGCTCAGTATCCAAGCGATCAGCGCCATGCTGGTCAGCGCGATGGTGGGTCCGAAATCGGCCAGGAATTCTCGCATCTGCGGCAGTAGGTAGTGGCTACGCCGAAACCTCGACAGGCCCATGGCGATGTAAAACGTTCCCAGCGTCAACAGTAGCGTCAAAAATGCACTGTCGTGCGCGGCATCTGGGTCCGCGAAACTCTTCTGAAACGTGACCACCACGGCCTTCACCGCTTCGTAGATGAAGATTAACGACATCAATGCCGAGAAAATCTCATCGGTAAAGCGCGTAAAAAAGCGCATGAGGTTGCTCGCATTGGTCACGGCTAGCACCACAGTAAACAGACCAGTCCACAGGCCAACCCAAGCGTAGACCGAGAGAAACTGATCGCCCAACTCCAGCTGACCACACAGGCGGTACAGAATGATCGTGAAAATATATAGCGGACCGATGCCGCCTAAAATGATCAGCGGTTGACCGGCGAACACTGCGTACAACATGCCGCAAACCGCCGACCCGATGAGCATCTCCACCGGTCCGATCTGTCCACCGGTTGCCGCGCCCATCAGACCGCCAAATGTTACCGCGGGGGCGAGGCAGGCGAAGAACATAAACAGGATTGAGGCAATGCACTTTTTCTGGAAACCTTGGCGAAAATCGTCGATGTAGTGCGGCAACCTGCGAGCCAGATCTTGCCGTAAGCCTTCGAAGGGTTTGGCAGTTGGTGTGAACTCTTCCGCACTGGTGGGTGCTTTGGGAGGCGGCAAGCTGGGGCGACTTCGATATGCATGCCGATCCAGCGCGTCGACGATTGCCTGTTGCGTGCGGGCACGGGTCGCTTCGTAGTGGAATTCGTCATCGGCCATCAATCGCGCGATCGTGGCCAGCGCGTCGAGGTGGCGCGCGGCGATGCCTTCGGGACCAACCAACACGAACAGAAATCGCGTCGCGACGCCGTCGGGCGCACCGAGGTTCACCGGATGCTTCAGCCGTATGAACAGCATCAGCGGTTCGTTGATCGCCTCAGAATAGAAATGCGGAATCGCGCACCCGTGACCGATCGCCGTGGGCGACACGCGCTCACGCTCGAGCAGACCTTGGACTGCCGCATCGCATTGTTCCTCGTTGATGCGACCGGTCTGCACGAGAAAGGCACCCGCCGCGCGGATGATTTCCTCCATGCTCCGCTCGTTCAGGTTGAGCAGGCAGTTTCCATCGGCAATTGATTTTCGGAGCGCTTCCACGTGGTGCTCACACAGACGAGGGGCAACTTTAGTCGGGATCGCCACCAGGCGATGCGGAGAGGGCTACCCGCAGAACGGCTGGGCTAGCCTCGCTGACACGATAAGCAGAAAGTATGTATCAGGCAATAGAAATCATTGTACTCGAAGATCGCGTCGAATGCAGACGGCAACAATTAACCGCGTCGACGGGTGCGTCACTGGTCATTGTGCGACGCGGAGTACCTGGACCACGATCGTCACGAATCCGACCACAGCCAGCGCGGTTTTGATCTGCTCGAACGGACTCGAGCGAGGGCCGGTTGCCTGCCACTCGGAGTGCGCTGCCGACGCTAAACTCGCCACTTGGAGCGACTCGTCAGCAGCAGCACCTTCGCTGGACTCTTCGTCGCTATGCTCTACCGGCCAGTCTGTATTCTCTTGAATTGCGGACTGATCCGCGGCCACCTCACGCGTCGCCGCCGCGTGCTGATGTGGGCTTAGCGTTGCCTGACGTGGCGTTTTGGCGATCGCGGCAGGCGGTTCCTCCTGTCGATCATCAGCCACTTTGGGTGTGGGGGAGTCATTTCGCGCAAGCGACTCCTCTGCCCGGCCTATATCGGGAGCGAGCGTGGCCAGAAAGGCACCCACGCGCCCGCCAAAGCTACCCAACGTGGTCCCCTGCCCTGCCCCGAACAGCACCCCAGCAAGTTCTCCACGTTCATTGAAAATCGGCCCACCCGAGTCACCTTGCCGTGCTTCGACATCCAGTTCGACCATGTGCCGAGGGAAGTCCGAACGCGGCGCGTAGTACTGCGTGCATCTTCCGGTAGCGCATCGATAGTTGCCCTGGCCATAGCCGCAGATCGTCAGGCGATCACCGGGCCGAGGCGCTTCGTCGGCAATCGGTACAGCCTCGATTTCTTCCGGACGCCACACAACCAGCGCCGCCAGGTCCCAATTGGCATCGACTTTCAGCGCACGCGCTTTGGAAACAAAACCGTTGGGAAAGACCACGTCGATCGTGCCCGACGCATCACGCACCACGTGCCAGTTGGTAATCACGAGGCCAAAGTTCTCACGCACATCGATCAGCGTACCGCTGCCGTAAGAAGTGGCTCCACCTTCGGGAACAACAATCCGCGCCACGGCCGGGTGCGGACGATCAGATCGTCGGTGCACACCGGCCCAAGGCGCGGTAGGTTCGCTTGGAGGAAAGCTGTGAGCCAACGGCGAAGGGGCCAGTTCGTCGCTAACAGGTGGGAAAGCTTCCTTCCAAACCTCCGAAAGTTGTGGATACCGCGCGGAATCTGAAGCAAGTGCAGTCTGAGGCGCAAGTGTCGCGGCATCGCATGTGGTGCTAAGCGTATACAGTCCATAGAAGATTATCCGCACCAATCCCCTCGTTCGGCCGCGCATTGCTCGCGCGGCAGGTTCGCCCAACTGATTGTGGAATTGTCTGAGCATGTAAATCACTGTTGGGCCGTCGGTTGCGTAATGTCGGCACGTCTGCGTTCGTTTTCCACAATCATGTTGAGCAGTCGCGTACGTACGGCTCGATGGTCTCCTGGTGGTGAGTTGTCATCATGCATATGTGAATCGCGAGAATCCGTCGGAGCCGGTTGCTTGCTTCCGCCGGCTGTTACTTCGCTCGCGGGATGGCTGATTGGTTTCATGGTCGTATCTCGGTCAGGCGGCAATGGGACGGCCACCGCGAAGCTCCTCATCGCGTGGCGGAAAGTCTTGGCCATTGTTGTAGAGTGCCTTCAGTCGGCGCAATTCGGCACGAAACGCATTCTCCGCCAACTGTGTCAGCGTCAACCGTGCCGGATAGCCGGCCAAATGCACTGCTGCATCGCGGGCTTCATCCAACACATCCTGTGGCAAGTAGATCGTCGCGCGTACTTTTGCTTTGGGGTTCGGTGGTTGTTGCATTCCTAGGCTCCTCCAGAGTCTGCGAACAAATGTCGTTACGTGGTGTTCAGGGAAAGGTTCCCTGCAACTAGGTCATCGACCACGTTAGCCACAATAGTTCAAACGTCTGACGTTAGGACGCAACACTTCGCCAACGAACAGGACGATCAATAACCGAGCGACGCTCGCAATCGTTAGAGTTTCACATGCGCGAAACTAGCCGTGTCGTCTGGCGAGGCGGTTGCCGCGCGGTAACTTTGCGGCTCCGCGCTATTTTGTGTTAGTCTTCGCCAGCAGCGCGATCCGGATTCTGGCGCTATGTGGGTGCGCGAGTGACGTACCTTACTCGTCAGAGACAACGCAAATTACCAGCACGCGAAGTGCCAATTGGTTGTACGAAGCCGATCAGGCGCTATACTAAGTGTTTGAGCACGTCCGACGGTTATCGTCGAAGGTTTGAGGCAGCTGGATTCTGGAGGGCAAATTTTGTCCCATCCGCGAATCGGAGCCGGTTCAAACGTCTTGTTGTTCGTCTGGTTTGGTTTTTGGATCTGCTCACGTCGGCATCGAACTACGCGCGCAGCCCTCGCATGTTGGTGGACCCATGTCTTGCCCCACTGAACAAGAGTTGACGAGGCACTTGAAGGGGGAGCTCTCGGTCGCTACCGATTCCGAGTTGAGTGCGCACCTGGAGAGCTGCCCCAGCTGCAAACAGCGGCTGGCGCAGATTTCGCTGGGCCAGACACCACGGACATCCTCAGACTATTCGACCGTTGCGCTCTCTTCTCAAGGTTCGGATACCTCGTACAGCGGCATTCGTACTGACGAAGAAGCTTACCTGCAGAGTTTCTTAGCTCCCCCCAGAGATGAGAAATACCTTGGCAGCTTCGATCGGTATGACATCGAGAGCGACATCGGTCGCGGTGGCATGGGGATCGTATTTCGCGCGTACGACGATTCGTTGCGCCGTCGGGTCGCCATCAAGGTGCTTGCTCCGGAGGTTGCCGCGAACCCCATCGCACGCGAGCGTTTTCGGCGCGAAGCACATGCCGCTGCAGCGATTAGCGATCATGACTCGGTCGTGACGATCTATGCTGTTGGTGAGTTCAACAAGTTGCCCTACCTCTCGATGCAGTTTGTGCAGGGTTGTTCGCTCCAGGAGAAGCTCAATTCCGACGGTGCCATCGCTGAATCGCAAGTTCATCATCTGGGGCTGCAGATCGCCGAAGCACTCGATTTCGCGCATCGCAACGGGCTTATTCATCGCGACATCAAGCCCTCCAATATCTTGCTGGACGAGGAAGTGCGGCGTGCACGTTTGGCCGACTTCGGCCTCGCGCGCTGGGTCGACGACGCGACCATCACTGTCAGCGGCACCATCGTCGGCACTGTTGCGTTTATGTCACCAGAACAGGCGCAAGGAGCCGCTGCAGACGAGCGTTCCGACCTGTATTCATTGGGCGCTGTGCTCTACGCCGCCGCGGTTGGACGCCCACCTCATCAAGCGGAATCGTCATTGGCGCTACTCCGTAAGGTCTGCGATGAACAGCCGCAAGATCTCGATCAGCTGGATGCTGGGTTCTCGCAACCGTTTGCAAGTTTGATTCGAAGGCTGCTGACCAAAGATCCCGCCGAGCGGATTCAATCGGCCCAGGAAGTCGTGCAATTGCTGCGCGAAGAGCCTAGACGCTCCCTCAGCGATTGGACACGAATCTCAGCGGACGACCATTCGGCGATTGTCGGTGCTTCCCCCCAAGAACCGCTGAGCGAATTCCTAGGTCATCCCGTCGGCTTCGACGTCGGCACGAAGTCGAGCCATGTTGCTTACGTAGATGATCACGCCTCCCCGCAGACTGCTCACTTCAACGAAAAACCTGAGGTACCCTCTTTGCTGCTAGCCCGCGAAGGCAAGGTCTTGTTGGGCGCTAAGGCCTTGGCCTCGGCACGACAAGATGCCCGGGGACTGCAGGAACGACTCGCCGGTCGGATTGGTACCGAGAAATCGAAGGTGGAGTTTCTCGACCAGGAGGTGCCAGCAGAAGTGTTGTTCGCGCTGCTGATCGGCAACCTTGCCGCCGAGGCCCGCAAACAGATTGGCTACTTCAGCCATGTTTGTTACACCGTTCCCGGGTGCTACGGCGACGCGCAGCGGAAATCGCTCCGCGATGCGTTTACCATTGCCTCGCTGAATGCCGTGCGGCCTCTGAATTGTTCCTCCGCGATCGCCATCGACTTTCTCCAGCAAAAGGGATTGCTCGATGCGCTGGCCCAAGATCAGCCCCTGCACATGCTGGTCGTCCGTTGCGGCGCCAGCAGTTTCGACGCGACGGTGCTGCGTTACCGACAGCACGAGTTGGAGACGCTCGCGGTAGCGGGGGATACGAGCCTCGGCGGCATTTCGTGGGACGATCGGATCGCCGAACATGTCCTCGACCACATCAAGCGAAACCATGGCGAGGAGGTTTCGCAAGATCCAACAGCGATGTTCTTGCTGATGCAGGAATGCGAGGCCGCTAAAGCAGGCTTGAACCCAGACGGCGTCGTCCCCATACGGTTTCAGGGACAGTCGACGCGGTTTGAAGGTCGAGTCAAGCCGGCATTTCTCAAGCGGATCAGCCGGGATCTGCTCGCCCGCATTGAGCAGCAAGCGCAAAACGCCCTCGCGCAGGCGGGAGTCGATTGGCCGGAACTCGATTTCGTACTGCTTTCGGGAGGCGTTTCGCGTATGCCCGAATTCCGCCAACTCTTCCGTACGCTCTCTCACAACAACGAGAACTGCCTCCTGGGAAACTCAACTTCTGTCGCGAATGGGGCAGCGCTGTTTGCTCAGGAACAGATGCGATCGACTCCTGGTTCCGAGCGATTTGTGGTCCGCGAACAAACGGTTTTCGATTACATAATCCGCTCGGGACCCGACCAGCCTAGCAACGCCGATTGCGTCATCAAACGCGGTACGCCGCTGCCAGTGACCGCGGAGTTCACGGTGCGTATGCCCGCTGCCGGGGCAGCTTCGTTGTGCTTTGAGATTCTTGAGGCCGGTGGATCGAGCGACGCGGAGCCGCGAGTCGTCGGCCAATGTGAAATTCGCGACCTGTCACCGACCCTGGTCGCGGGTACGCCGATCCAGCTGAGATTGCATGTCGACGAGAGTGGAGTCCTATCGGTAACGGGACAGCCTACCCCCGCCGGCGACCGCTACCGCCTCAACCTGCTACGTCCCCATTGCGTGCCCGCGGCCCACCTAGGCTATTGGACGCACTGGCTGCAGTCGATTCTCACAGGGAGTATGCCGGGCTGACGGGCAAGCTAAGAGTATGAGAATCATGCGGGCGCGTCTCACCAGTTGCGTGCAGCCGACATGATGCCAGTATCCGGGCCCCCAGCTGCGTCACATGATAAGGCTAGGTTGTCCGCCTTGCGGTCACGATCGATGTCAGCAACCAAGCCGCAACAAATCCTGCCGTCGTCGGTTCCGGGACGGTGACGGATGCGGCCAGGCTTGCCGAACTGCCGTAAGCCGATTGCCAAGCGCCGATCGCGTTGGGCCCCGTGCGTTGAATGAGCAGAAAATCCTGTCCATCGACATCGCCATCTCCGTCCGCGTCGGGCGACGTTTCGGCCAAGACGAAGCCCACGTCTGCCAGCATCGCGGTGTCCAGATCGCTGAGAAAAATCTGCTCGGTGAACGCCGCCGGTGCCTCCGGCAACATCAGATCGCCCGTGCTCGCGAAGGCCGCACGGTCGAGGTGTGAACCGGACGAGCCTTGCTCGAAGACTGTCGGGGCGTGGATCTTCACCGGGCCGGCCCC
>JANQQA010000294.1 GCA_028285205.1 Bythopirellula sp.
GCGGTGGCAACAAGCGAAAGGCGAATTCTGAAAGCGAGGGAGCAATGACCGACGAGACTCCGCTATCCCGCCAAGAACTGAAGCAGCACCTGATTGATTACTTCAACATCGGTGTTGATTGCTACACATACAGCCTCACTCGTTGCAAAACAGGTTTCGCCGTTGGGACCGTGACGATTGATGATTTCGAGGAGTTGGATGAAGAGATTATTGATGATGTTGTCTCCTATGTGTTCGGAGACGGAGTTCACGCCGGAAGATGATTTGAGGGATCGGACATGAACGACGAATCAAACAGCGAAGTCCCAACATTGCCGCAGGGTTGCGGGTACACGGGCTACGACTTCGGCGGTGGGTACATCGATTCGCAGTGCTTTGGTGGTCGCTTGTACGACCTCGATGATTGTGACGAACCGGGCGGAATGCTGTACGAGCCGCTGGAGTTCATTCCCTGCCCTAAGTGCAATCACGAAGAGTGGATCAAGTCGCTTCTGAAAGAGTGTGAGGAAAAGGGCGCAATCGCAAAGAGCGACGGGCTTCCGCGTGAGTGCCCGTATGTCGCTGAGAAACTTCGGTATCCAGAAGACCTACCGCGATATGTGGCGGCGTGGAATAAGGGCTGGGACGAAACGGAATTATGAAACACCTGATTGCAACAATCCTGCATCGCGCCAACAGCTACCCGCAGTGGCTCGACAAGGAACGATTCTACGCTCTGAAACAGCGAGTGCTTGATCGGTACGCAGAGCGAGATGGGTTCGATGTGCAGTATTTGCGAGGCAAGGAGTGCTACACGTGCGATGGGACTGGACTGTTTACTTATTGGAGTTCACGGGATCGGGTCACCTGTGACCGCTGCTGCGGGACCGGTTGGTATCAATCGCCAAGGTGGATTCAGCTTCCGCGATATCGCTTCGGTCGGTTTGTGTTTCACTCAGTCGGGCCGGTCGCCTACCACAAAGAGGACGCTGATTCTTGGGGTGAACCGGCGGGAAGAATCGACGGCTTTGTTCGTCATACAGATTACACCTATCGCCAGCAGAAGCGGGCACACGTCCTGCTGGGGCTGCTGTTTGACATCCAGTACGCCAAGTGCAGCCTTCGCGAGTTGATGCGTTATTGGTGGATTGTTCGGCTTCTGTCGCGTCGATGTGCGGACTGCCGGTGTCGAGTGTGGTCAACGACTCGTTGGCGGTGCAGGACGTGCGAACGGGTTCGGCGGTTGGTTCCGAATGAGCCGCCGTTTTGAAGTAACAACAACTAACCAACTGGTAGGGCTTCAACAATGACACCAAAGCAAAAAGAGCACTTCAATTCGATGCGAGAATCTTTGCGGATGATCGCGGATTTTCGGACGACTGACGAACTGCGAAAGACTGCGGAGTCTGATTACGGCCTCTCGTATGAAGAGGCACTGGAAATGGCCTACGAAAATGTTTTGTCGAATGCTCAATGTGCGGTCCGGGGCATTCGAGAAGCGAAGTAACCGCTACCGACCGGATAGCCCGGCATGGGGAGAATCGCAATGACCGACGACAAACCAACACTGACAGACCGACAGCAACAAATCTACGACTTCATCCGCGACAAAATCGTCAACCGAGGGTACGGCCCAACCGTACGCGAGATCGGAAAATTTGCCGGTATCCGCTCGCCCAATGGCGTGATGTGCCACCTGAAGGCATTGGAGAAGAAGGGGTACATCACGCGTGAGTCGCATTTGTCGCGTGCGATTCAGTTGTGTGAACAACCCGTGTGTGCGGGGTTTGATCCTATTTTGATGGGAGCGTGAGGGATGGAAATCAAGACCGACTTTGTTGGCGAGATGACAATCGAGGAGTTTGCCGACAGCCACCACCTCACGATGGTTGTCAGAGAGCGGCGGCTGCCTGTGGGGAATCCCTCAAGGTACTACGCCTCGTTTGAGGCTGCCGAAGTGAAGGGCGATGGGGTGTTGATTGGGACGTATGGGAATGGCTCGACACCCGAAGAGGCGATTGCCAACTACGCTAATGAGATCACGTTGAAAACGCTCGTGCTTGACGCAATGAACGATGATCGTCGCGAAATCCCAGTACCGAGACTCACGGAAGGAGTGACCAATGAAACCTGAACTACAAGACAAGCTAGTCGATTATCTCGGCACGTTGGAAGAAGCAGTGAAGACCGGCAGCGACTTTGTAGCCGATCAGGCACCACTGGTTGTGCAGGAGTATCTGACGTGGTTCTTTTTGGGAAGCGGTGATTTGGTGCGGAATACTTACGACCGTTGTTCTGTTTCTCTTGTTCCTGTTGTGGCCAGTCCAAAAATTATCCCTCAAGATTCCAAGGGATAATGCTGGGCAGCGATCCGGGACATGGGCGTTGAGGGTGACGTATTGGATTGTGTGTGCGAGCACCATCCCACCTGTTGTGTTTGGTGGAATTGTGAAGAACGCTGTCACCGCCCTGCAAATCACCATCGCCCCCAGAGTGTTCCTGCTAGAGCGTATTGCGGAGCTTGTGAAATGACAAAGCAACAACTGTCGGAAGCCATCGCAGACGAGATTAAGTGGGCCATCAACTGGCCAGAGCTTGAAGGTGCCGAAGTGGAATTGAGTGACATCACGGACGGCGTGGTGGAGAAGCTGGTCGATTTGGGTGTGCTGGAAGGGATTGACGAATGAAACTCCACCCCCAGAACCAAGAACAAATCCGTGCGTTTCTGGACGGGAGCCGAACGCAGGTAAGTGTGTTGGTTGAGCCGCAGCCAAAACTGTGTGGCCTATTGAATTCATTGCGACCGCTGTATCGCTGGGACGACGGTGCTGGAGACGGGTTCGCTGGCGTCACGGAAGAACAACTCTGCAGCGACAAGGGTTTGCTGCACAAGAGCCGCTTACCTCTCGGCAATCCCGGCGACATCGTGTGCTTCACAGAGGAGTGGCGAATCTGGTCTTGGACCGGACCAGAGCGACACGAGCCAGAGGTAGTTCAATATCGCGACGAATCAACACGCGGCATTGACATGAATCTGGCCGATGCGTCCCGCGATTACGACAACTGGCTGGAGCAAATGGCGTGGGAGTCGTGTGCCGACTTTGAAAAGGCGGGCTTTAAGTATGACGACGGCATTGAGGAATGGGACTTCGACTGGGACCACGACGACCATCCGTGCCGATGGCGTCTCGCTTCCGAGACGCCTGAATGGGCCTGCCGCGTCAAGCGAGAGATTGTGTCGGTGAGTGCGGGGAGGCTGCAGGCGATTAGCGAAGCGGATGCAGTGTCCGAAGGCTTTGTGTTTCACTACCCCACTGGAGATGCGAACGTGATTCGGTTCGCTCAAGGGCGGCAACCAACATTGCGTGACCCGTCAACAGCGTCCGCTGCATTTTCAAAACAATGGGACCGCGACCACCCCGGCCACCCATTCCGTGGGAATCATTGGGTGTGGCGTTACGAAGTGAAGGAGATCGCATGACAACCTGCCGCTACTGCAAGCACTCACGCTGGATGCTTGCGACAAATGGGGAGCGAATCAAGAAGAAGACATACGGAAAGTGTTCAGCAGTGTCCAAGACCATCCAAACTGCGATATGCGTTGCTGTCAGGACGAACCGCAGCATGATATGGCCCGACACCGACGCCACGGACTGCCCGATGTACGAAGAGAACAACGGACCATTACAACCCATCGACGGTACGGAACCGCCACTGGGGATTGTTGAACTTGGATAGGGAGAATGAACGATGGCAAACATGAGTTACTGCCGCTTCCAAAACACGATTGAGGACTTATACGACTGCTACGACAACATGGACAAAAGCGATTTGAGCGAAGAGGAGGAGATCGCCAGAACGCGACTCATCAAGCTGTGTGGTGAAATCTCAGCCAATTACGGGGATGACTACGACGAATGACACACGACGAATACTTCCCCGGTAGCAACGAACGCCTTCACGCATGGATCGTAGGCCAGCGGAGTCAAGGGCGTACGAAATGCTGGGTGTGCGGTCACGACTGGAGCAAGTCCAACGCGCAATTCCGGCGTGCCCAGACGCACCACATCGAGCGAAAGAGCCACTGCTATCCAGAATACGCGCACGTCGAGTGCAACTTATTCACTTCATGCGAACAGTGTCACATGGGTCCGTTGGCAACGATGTCTCATGCACTCCAATTAGCGCATAAGCTGAAGAACGATCCTGAAAATTTCAACTTGCAAATGTGGCTGCACTGTCGAGACGGGCCTGTTCTGCGGGATTACGAACCCGGCAACGAGCGTGTGACTCAGGCTGAAGTGGATTTGGAATTAGATGCGTTGGGGGCATGAAATTCCGCGCGGAACCACCTCCCAGAAAACACGGGTCAACCCCCGAAATAAAAAAATCTCAGTCGAGCATAGTAGACCGGGCAACTCTGAAAACGGCCTGATTCGAGTTGGACACTTTTGCGGATAAGACTGCCACGAGCAAACGACTTACGACGACGAAAATGACGTAACTCCTTTGGTGATGGTCGAGGGAAGTAATGAAAAACGCCGCTCATAAAATTCATTGTGTTTTGGACAACCCTTCCACGATGAACAGGAGTGGCGAAATGCAGTTTCAGGTAAACGATGGCGGACGGAAGAATGCAGGTTTCAGCGGCACCGCTGGTGATTGTGTGGCGAGATCGATCGCTATCGCAGCGCGACTGCCCTACCTCGAAGTCTATGAGGCTTTGGCTGACGGCAACGCGAAGCAACGGCGAACCAAGAGGAGCAGCGCATCATCCGGCAAGAGGACGGCACGCGAAGGGATCGAGACGTCGAGAAAGTGGTTCAAGGATTACATGCGGTCGCTCGGCTTCGAGTGGACGGCAACGATGCAGATTGGAAGCGGGTGTCAGGTTCACTTGCGGGATGGCGAGTTGCCGCTTGGCAGACTCGTGGTGTCGCTGTCGAAACACTACACGGCGGTAATCGATGGAGTGACTCACGACACGCACGATCCGAGCCGCAACGGAACGCGATGTGTGTATGGGTACTGGGTAATCAGTGACCCGCTAGAGGAGCGGCCATGACCTACCACACCGAACTAATCGGCCCCGGCGACGACTGGGCCATCGAAGACGAATGCGGAAAGGTAACAAGAAGCCAACACAAGGGAGACTATTGTGGATAGCAATGATTCAAAACTGCTGCGGTTGGTTGAAGAACTGAATGACATTGGCTTCGGTGCAAACGGCGAAGCGAGGGCATCAGTAACGATGACCGGAAGCTATTCGGATATTTCATGGGGCGACATCGTGCTGTGGGACTCCGAAGGAAACTTCCGGTTAGAACTTGATGTTGATGATGAATGGGGCTGGGAACCGTCGCTTGAAGTGTGCCTATTCGTTCTTCGGGAGGAGATGAAACGACTTAACGCACTCGCGGACGGGATGCTGCGAGGCATAGAAGCAAACCACCCATTCGTCTCGTGAGACAGAAAGTAGGACAAGCATGAATACCGACCACCCAATCCCCGCCGAAGCGTCCTGCGGGCCAGCAGAGGCGGCTGACGACGTGAAATGGGCGATGCGATTCTTCAATGAGGATAGCTACTTCCACCAATGCCAGACAATGGAGGCGGTCAAGCACGGTCGCACACTCGCTCGACGTGTGGAAGAACTGGAAGGAAAGTTTCAGGAGTGTGGAAACACGTTCTTTGACTACGAGACCCAACTCAGCGTAGTCCGCAACCAACTCGCCTCAGCAGAGAAGGTGATTGCGTGCATCGAGCTTGGGCGATACCACGCAGCCAGAAACAGGGCAAGAGAGTACCGCGAACAATTCCCAGTTACACGCGAACCCGACAGCAAGGGAGAGGCCAATGGTTGACGTAAGCGAAGCAGCGGAACGGTTGCGCAACCCGGAATGGTGGCGCGATTTCGATGCTATCGCCACACAAGAGGGCGTGATGGCCCAACAACTGGCAGACTTGCGTAGGCTTGCCGATGCCTACCTTGCCGAACACCCGCGTGACAATGTGACGACGCCACAACAGCGAGCTGAATTGGTGGATGAACTGAAGTCGTGGGTCAACGTCTATGGCGACATGCACTTAATACCGTGGGACAAATTGACTCGCGGCACAGTGCAGCGATTGCTGGACGAGTTGAAGGAGCCGAACACCGTCGCCCAAGACATCACCGAGGGGCTGACAGATTTCGCAAACTCACTGAAAGAGGGGGAGCAACCCAATGAATGAAATCACCCCCGCAGAACTCGACTCTTGGCAGAAACTGTGTGATGCGGCGACACCGTTGGACGACGCGACAATTGCTAGATACGACCACGGCGGCGGTCGCGTTTACGTTGGCGAACTGTCCGGCGAACGTGAGCTAATCATGGACCTCTACGGTGATGGAAGCGACCGCGAGTTCTATATCAATTCCCGCACTGCCATGCCCCGACTGATTGCTGAAGTACGGCGGCTACGCGAGAAACGCGACCAGCAACGAAACAACGCCGACAGTTTAGTTCAGGCAATCAACCGCAGCGGGTACGACCTATCGCCATGTACGGGTTGTGGCGTGATGCAAGTTGTTCTTTCGGGTGAACGGGTGAGATGTGGGGGCTGTGCTGAGAAGCAAATGGGGAGCGAGGAGCAATCTAATGCCGAGTGAAGCCAGATGCCCACTAACAGGGCGAAAGTTGTGTCCTAAGTGCAACACCGCCGAGGGTGTTCACGGGGGTTGTGTTTGTGGTCACCTCGCCGCAAAAGGATTAGAGCCAATGCCGAGCAACCGACCGAAAGACGTGCAGGGTGCGATTAGCTGGTTTGCCGGTCAGGAGACAGTTCCAGAAGTCTACAAGTCAAACGTAATTCATGGACGCTCGCTTTGTCGCTACGCGCAATTTCTGGAAGCCAACTTGCGAGACAGCGATATTGTCCTCGGCGAAGGCTGGGAGAAGTCAGTGCGGAAAGTGCAGGGAGAAATCGACGTTGATGACACGCTGCACACCCAGTGTCTCTCGCTGTCAGCAGGGAACGCTGAGTTGAAAGACGAGAACGAACGGCTGAGGGTGGCACTGAAGGATGCTATTCGCCGCCCACTGGGTGTCGTTCCGGCATCGGCAGAGGAATTTTGTAGGGAGTCGCAGTTATGACCGCAACTGAAATCACCCGCGAGCAGATCGAGACGGCAGAGGGCGAGGAGTTGAATCGGTTTTGTGAATTGCTGGTTTTTGGGGATGACCTGACGGCAAGGACTAGCTCAAACAATCCGCGCCTGATGGATGCGGTCAACAACAGCCGGTCCTGGGATAACTCCGATGTGGATGACATTTTAATAGCGATGCGAGTAAACGAACCGTCGAGCGTGGCACTCTGGCGACTTCGCGGGAATCGTCGTTATCGAGAACAACTAGAAAGGGACGTAGCCAACTGGCGAGCCAAGCCCCGCGACTTCGTCGGCGATGGGAATGCGGAGCGGGAGTTGAAGGCAGAGTTGCGAGAACGATTCGGTGGACTGTCCTATCAATACATTGAAGGCAAGCCGGGCAGTTATCACGAATACGATGTCGGCGCGTTTGTATCTAAGGGGTGTGGAGTTGGCGCGGACGAGCCAACAGCCCTCTGCCGAGCAGCGTGTCTCGCGTGCCTTGAGCAGAGAAAGGGGTAGTGATGGCTGGAAACCGATTCAGAATACTCAGTAAGGGCCACCGCAGCGAGCGGGGCAAGATGAACAAAACCGAAACGCGATATTCTGAACTGCTCAAAGCGCAAAAGCTGGCGGGGGAGATCGCTGATTACTGGTTTGAACCCCTTTCGCTGCGGCTGTCTCGTCCAGCGAAAGGCCAGCCAGCAAGGTACTCGCCGGACTTCCTGATATTGATGCCGGACGGGACCACGATCTTTGATGACGTGAAGGGGACTGGTATCGACAACGAAGCGTCAATTGTTCGAATCAAGGTCGCGGCAGAACTCTATCCGCTGTGGGTATTCCGAATTGCGAAGGAGAGGCGAAAGCGAGACGGCGGCGGCTGGGATGTCAAGACGGTGTAAGCGATTGCCGCTGTACTGAGTGAGTACGCGGGAACGCAGGGGTAGTTCGATTAACACGAAAGGAAACTCAATGCACCACTTCGTTCAAGGGCCACAAATTCGCTGCTCGAAATGCCAATCTGCGTCATTCGAGAACGTGACGTGGGGCAACGTGCGATTCATTCGCTGCCGTTCCTGCGGACACGAGAGCGAGCCGGAAGAAATCATACCGACCGCCAAAAGCGATAGCTTAATAACGACTCTCTACAAGCAGTCCGGCGAACAGCAAGTTCAGGAGTTCTGATTCCGCTACGGAGTGAGTTAGCCGTGTTTCACATTGGGAGATTGATCTAATAACAAACGAACAATTTGAACGATGGGAAGACTTCGCATTACGGATGGCGCGGACGTGCTACGCGACCAGCCGTCGTCCATCACGAGATTGGATAATCAACGAGATTGAATCGTTTTTCGATTGGATGCCGAAGGATGTCGTCGGATGCATTGTCGATTGGGACCATTCCACCGACTATCCGATCGAGACACACGGGCGAGAATACAACCAGTCGTATTGCGGATGCGATGGAAAACGCCACGCGAGGGGTGGTGTGCCAGACCCAGAGTGCGAGGAGTGCCACGGAAGCGGACTCCACAACGCACCGCACAGGTGCCCGATTGTGTGCGACATGGTTTCCGAGCAATTCACATACGACGTGCCCTCGTATCGCTGCAAAGCCTGCGAATCCTATGACTGGGATGCGGAGTGTGATTGCGATGAAGTGGAAGAGTTGATTTACGAGCAGTGGCAAGAACAGTGGGCTGGTCCGGTGCGGTGTTGTATACGTGCGGGATTGGACTTCGCGTCTTCTCCATCGGCTGGCGTGATAGGTTTCACCGCTGGCGACCTGCGGCGGATGTATCCCGAAGGCGTGCCGAACTGGGTGAAGTCGGATGAGAAATGGTGCCCGGCGTTTTGTCCAGAACACGACGAATCGGAGTGCAGTTACTTCGACGAACTGCCGGATGAGCGTGCGATTGTGATGTGAGTGCAAGCTACGGAGTGATTTCTCTTTGATTCAGAAATGGGGATTGATCGATGGCAAAGCGGATTCAGTTTGGACCCGTCAGTGTGCGATGGTGCCACTTACTGTTTCAGCTATGAAATGGTTGGCTAACAACTAGGCAGCTTAACAGGGGAATGAGCGAATGAGTGAGCCGCGACAATTAGTCATCGTAACCGATGGAAACGACGACGCGCTCTACATTGATGGCGACCTGTGGGAGGAGCAGGAAGACAGCTATCTCTATGCCACCGAACTGGTCAAGGCGTCCGAGGGAAAACCGTGCGTCCTGAAAACGATCTCCCTCACCTATGCATTGGATGAGTGGCCGGATTCGCTGGAAGAGGCTTTGCTAGACCCGGAAACCAGTTAGCGGAAAGAGCGACATGCAGATGCTCCCGGAAATCCACATCGTCTGCCGCCATTGCGATAACGACGAATCCAAGCACTGCTGGAGTCTGGACGGATGGGCTGACGCGGAAGAAGAGACTCGTGGCCAGTGGGACGAAGACGAAGATGAATTCGACGGAGAACTGGGAATCTGGTGGACGCATACTGGCGTCTGCCCTGAATGTCAGAAGCAACCGAAGCAGCAGGCGGAATTGTTCTAAGCGAAGAATGTGACATTTTAGCGACCATCTTCCTGACGTCGGGAAGATGGTCGAAATCGAGGACCATTTAGGTAGGCAGAACGGAGAAAGACGATGGCACCCAGCGCACAGCACCTGGAAGACATTAAATTGCTGAACTCAATTCGCGAAGCGATTTGCGACCGCCACTTTGCGTACGACAATCGTGCGCACGGCGGTGTTGTGAACATGCGGACGATTCAGCGTATCGAAGAAATTCTCGATATGCCGTGGCGTCAAGGACAAGAAAAGCTGCGTCGGGAAATGCAGGCAAGCTGAAACTCTGTTAGTTCGATTTCACGCATAACGAAAGGGAACGAGGGGGATGCTGGAATACACATTCAAGCCAATTGAGCAATGGCCTGGCGAGCGAACCAAGCGACGACAGCGGGCACGATTCAACACGCAATGGGGAAAGACCCAGCAACTGCTGGGGGCCGAACTACGGCACCTTGCAGCCAAGAACGTAGTCATTCAAGCCGACTGCGACGACTCACAGATTCGCATTCGAGACGGGATGCTGCGGGCCGATGCTCGCCTGAACTCGCCCGGTGTGATCCTGACGTTCGACTCGAAACATGGTCCGTTGTCGTATCCCTGCGACACTTACACACACTACCAGGACAACGTACGAGCGATTGCATTGGCGCTCGAAGCCCTCCGCAAGGTGGATCGTTACGGAGTCACCAAGCGTGCCGAACAGTACAAGGGCTGGAAGAAACTGCCCGACCCGAACAGCAGCACGGCTATGAGCCTGGATGCTGCGGTGTCAATGCTCTCGGCCCATTCCAGCATCGCCCCGGATTCAATCCGGTATTCCGCTGATGGACTCAAGGCGGCCTACAGGCAAGCGGCGAGAAAACTGCATCCGGACGGCGGAGGAAATCACACGCAGTTCGCTCAGTTGGGCGAGGCGAAACGGATCGTGGAACGTGAGATGGCACTGTAGTCGAGAAACATTCGATGTAGCGGGAATTGGGGATGCAATATGAACGTCAAACAGTGGGACGACGCCGGCAAACGCTGGTGGAACAACAAATCGATTGAGCAGCGTCGCGCGATGTTACTATCGCCAGACGTGCAGGAAACTGGCAATTCGTCGTTGCAAACGCCCGCGGGCAGCCCGGCCCGCTGCTACGAAGTGTTCGTGAAACCGCCGCCGAAGTCACGCTAATTCAGAGGCTCCTGCGCAATGTCTAAACACCGCGAAAACAAATTGCTCAAAGCCTACGGTTTCGAGACTGCCAAGCCAGGCGACGGCGTTGGCGTGGAATGTTGTGACTGCGACAAGCCCTGTGCTGGGCGACGTGGCTACTGGCTGCGGACCAGCATCGAATATGACGAGTGGGATGTGAGATGCCGTCCGTGTGCGCTGGCTCACGTGGCGTTGTACGAAGATTTCGACGCCGATGCCTATGTCGCCGTCGCAAACTGAACTGATACGAGGTTACCCAGCAGATGAGCGAAGCGTCGAAGGATGAAACGTGGCGGGAATTAGTCAAGCCGCTGTTTTTGCAAATGCAGAGTCACGGCGTTCAGACTATGCGAATCGAACGGAACGGCACAAAGTGCCACGTTTCGATCGAACTGGATGCGATCACGTCGGCCGCAGTCGAGAACCGTCCGCCTCCTGCCGGGTTCACAACTATTGACCACTTTGCGGCGTCTGCGGGATGGGGGGCAAATCGCTTGGCCTGTCTTCAGTGGGCTGCGAGGGAGGGGGCGACGGTCGAGGAAATGGAAGCGTACCACCGAGCCAATTTTTAGAGTAAACGCTATACGAGGGATACCCAGCATGTTTGCACAAATTTACGATTGCCCGATTTGCGGCGATGTTTGGAGGTGTGTCGAAATGGTCGAAATGATCGACACCGATCGGGACGAGGTTTGGCACGAGCCGATCTGCTCATGCGGTCGATCTGTTCGTGAAAAATATGTCGAAGAAGGCGGAAAGAGAATTCCTGTCCTGCACGCGCTGACCGATGACGAGATAGATGAGGACACAAAGTTTGTCGCAGGCAATGGCCTCGACGAGTAACGCAAATGCTGAATACGAGGCTCCGATGTTCAAGCACAAGCACGATTGGCGACCTGTTGACGTCGTCTTCGGACGGTGGGAAACGTCCCTCCGGCATCGGGCGTTCATCGCAACGGCTGCCTGTTACCACTTTTGGGTATGCAGTTGCGGGCGATTCGCAATCTCTGGTCTCCCGGATCGCGCGCGACTTGAAGGCGAACTGCCAACGCGAGTCGCTGCGTTATCTGATTTCCAAATTGCAAAGTATCTTTTGCGTTTCATTCCGAAACGAGACAGATCGGGCCTATTCCCGGCTCCGAAAACCCTCAAAGCGAATTAGCGAAAAGGTTCCTCAACTAGGAGAATGTAAGATGGAAGCTGCGGGGAGAGTAAATCGTTATGTCTGCCAGGATTGTCACGCCATCCACGGGACGATCAACCTCAACACAGGGACGACGCCCTTTATGATCGCCTGCCGCAACAGCTGCTGCGGCGGCGTGGCTCAATCGGCAATGTATCGTATTTCCGCCGGGGAGGTCGTCTGTGGGTGGGTGTGGTATCGACCGACAGTCCGGGAATTCAACACGTTGTCGGCGAGCGAACAGGAACACGTTTTGTCCGGTGGTTTGCTATTGGGCGATTTCGGCAACGTGACGCCAATGCGCGAGACCGATGAAGTCACAGAAGTGTTGAATGGCGCTGATTCGGAAGGGTGGCTTTCGTTCGCCGCTCAGGCATACAAGCCGGAGATGGAAGTTTTCGGTGAAGTTGTAGACCGGCTGAGTTCATCGAGCTAACAAGCAGGCAGCGGCCATGAAGAAAATGCCGATCAACGAACTACTCCGGCTGGCGTGCCTCTACGCCGAGCAGGACCGCAACGGATTCATCGACGCACATTCGGGGATGGAAGACGAACCGGCCTGCGTCGAAGCCGTGGAATTCTTGCAGCAACTGCGAGCGTACAGGATTCGACGGTAGGGTAAAACGGAACTAGAAGCGGCGATGGACGAAATGGTGCCTGTTTCTCTGGAGACAATCCAGCGAAGCCTAAGCTAACACGCGGCTCACTTCGCAACACCTGTATTGACAGCGCGCCTCCGTTAGCGGACAATGGCGGTGCGAGAACGTTCTATCCAGTGTGCGATACAAGCCGCATAACTGCTGGGACGTTCTCGCAAACTACCAGCCAAAACCCTGCGGCATTTGATGTCGCGGGGTTTTTTTATTTGCACATGGGGGAAACGCGATGGCTCGATGGAAACGAGCAAGGCAGTGGGTGAATCGACATCTTCCAATGTTTCGCGGTACGTGCATCGATCAAACGCAAGATGCAGCCCGCAAACACAACTCCGAACTGAATCGAGTGAGAGATCGCCACGCAACAGAACTCGAAGCGGCAGAAGCAAAGGTGGACGCCTCGATCCGCAGGCTCAGCGATATTCAGTTTGAGCGAGTTGAGCAACAGCACGGGCGATACCGCGTCTCTGTCACATTTGACTCACGAATGCTTTCTGGCCCCAGCATGTATGACGACGAATTGAGGTTTGTGGCACATCGCGTTGCCAGAGAAATCGAACACGAAATCGCATCCTCGAAATTCGTACGGTCGGCAGCAGACCTCGAAGCGGAACGGATGGAACACAGATATCGCAACATGCCGACATTTTTAGAAGCAACCCGCAAATAGCCAAAAGAGTGCCCGACTGCCGCCGAACACGACAGGAACGCGGGATGAACGACAATTTCTTCTATTTCGGTTGCTGGGACCGACCTGGACACTTTCTGTATGACACATCAGGGCGTTGCTCTGATCGCCAGACGCCCGCTGATTTTCCCGTCGAATATCGCATTCTTGACGGAGGTCTACTTCCACCCAATCAGCCACAAAAGCAGGGGCGGCTGTCAGTCTGGAGAACCAACGGGTGGGCAATCATATCGTTCTGGGACAGGTCGGTTGATTCTCGCGGCGGATGCAACTCCGCATTTGTGGTGAGAGATTGCGACACGCCATCGTCTGACTTGGAGTTGTTGCAACAAGCGTTCGATGTGTTTCCCCAGGTATTTGAGAGGTTTGATTTCGACTTGATTCTCCCAAGCGGAGAGAGATTTGTTCCGCAGGCAGTTAGCCCAGCGTAACAAAAAGAGTACCCGCCCGATCATCCCGCTAAGTCCGATCGGACGGGCCGACCAACGACAAACAAGGTGTCGCGGCCGTTTACCAAGGCCCGAACAGTGTACCGCAAGGCGCGTAGAAGGGCCAACCTGTGGCAACATCGGAAGAAAGACTGCAAACCCTTGAAACAGAATCTAAGCTCGCCTGCCATGAGCGGGCGGAGATGTCAAAGGCCATAACGCAATTGTGCGGGGAAATCGACAAGGACCGCCAGTCCCGGAATCAGTACCAAGAAAAGTTGAGCGAACTGCTGCATGGAAAGGACACCGAGAACCCCGGCCTCATTATTGAAGTGGACAGGCTCAAGAACTGGAGGAGGCGTTTCGGCAATCATGTGAACTGGCTGTGGGGTGTCTTGGCGAGTGCGGTCGCATCGGCCGTTGCGTGGTTCTTGAGTCAGATCGGGGGAAAGCAATGACCCCGCTGCTTGCCGCAAAACTATGCGACTTGGTCTACGACGCAGGTGACGCCGTGCTGTATGCGGCCCCATCATTCGGCATTCGTGACGCCAAGTTCTTGGACATCGGCGGCACACAGGTATTGCTGGGAATTCAAAACGACGACGGAGAGGAAGACGAGACGGTCGTAGTTTTTCGAGGAACCAAAATCGACCCTATCGATATCACGTGGTCCGATGTTTTGCGGCTCCAAGTTAAATGGAAGATTCTCGCGAGCATGAAGGATGTGAAATACGACCTGCTTGCCAGGCGTGTGCCGTGGTGCGGCAAAGGGAGTGTTCACAGAGGATTTAAGGCGGCGCTGAGTCACGTATCGCTCGATATTCACAACTACATCGGCAACCGGCGCAGCGAGACGGTTCAGGTTATGGGTCACAGTCTGGGTGGGGCATTGGCACACATCTACGCGGGGCTGCTTGCCGGGGAACTGGCAGACCTCACCCGCGTCAACGTAACCACTTTTGGCTCGCCTTACGTCGGTGATGCCGAGGCATGCCGCCACATTGACGACAACTGTTACCGGATAAAGAACTACGTGTTTTGCTCTGACATCGTCCCACGACTCTTGAGCTATGTACCCGGTTATCACCTGCCCGGTGATGTTGAGTACGTCAACAGAAAGGGGGTGATCTTGTATCGCGCGACTCGGTTGAGGAAGTTTATCGACCGTTCGATTCTGAGGCTGATGCGGGCGCGTGGCGGGATTGTGGCGGCGTTTCGGCAGGAGATTGAACATCACTCCATCGAAGACTGGATTGAACGTGAGTGCTTGGCGGAAGCGGCGTGAAGCATCACGGGGTTGTCAGTCGGTACGCGAGGATATTGTCGGGAGGGGAAGAATGAGATACGCGATTCTGTTTCTGTTGTTGGCGGGGTGTGGTGGCGGGCCGTCGTTCAGGACACTGGCGCATCATGCCGCAACAAAAGCACGGCCCGAACCATCATGTTGCGAACACCGGACTGACCAGCAACTCGCTGATGAACTGATGGGGAGGTTTGGCCCGCATGAGTACGACTTTAAGGCGGCCCGTGGAGATGGCAGTGATGGGCAGCCAATTGCTGTCGAATTCATTGGGGAAGGAATTCATCAGTTCATTCACAATCGCATGGTTGGGCTAGCAGTTGTCTGCGACGTCAAGAGGCCAGAAGGCGGGTGGCCGCACTGGACCGATGTGTCGTTTGTTCAACGCCCCGGAATGAAAGTGGGGTGGGCGACACGGCATGGAAGCAGCGGAACAGTGTGGTGGCGGGACGATGGGGTGGAAGACGGGCGGGAGTCGTTCGGGTTACGAAAGCAGTCAGATGAAGACCCTGGCGCAATCGAGGTCGTGTTTTTCACATTTCGCGATGGTGACGACAAATGAAACACACACTCACAATCCTGCTGCTGCTGCTCTGCGGCACGGCACAGGCCGCACAGTACCAGACCGACAACTTCATCGCCGTTCACCCATCGGCTGAATTCGCGAAGCAGGTTGCGGAAACGGCAGAGCACTATCGGCGGGAACTCGCCATTTACTGGACCGGTTCTGAGTTTCCTCAATGGTCGGGAAAGTGCCGCATCACCGTCAAAAGCGGTCGTCTTGGCGCTGGTGGTGCGACGGCGTTCAGCTTCGATCAGGGCGAAGTGTTCGGCTGGAGAATGACCGTCCAAGGCTCACCGGAGCGCATTCTCGATAGCGTTGTGCCGCACGAAGTCAACCACACGATTTTCGCTTCCTATTTCCGCCGACCACTACCCCGCTGGTACGACGAGGGGGCCGCAACAACACTTGAACATCAGTCTGAGAAGACACGACAAAGGCAGATACTCAAGCAGGAATGGCGACGGCGGTATCGGCTGAACGACTTGTTCTCAATCACGGAATACCCGCGTGACATGCACAAGGTCATGGCGATGTATTCGCAGTCAGCGTCGGTTGCAGCGTACCTGATGTCGAAGGGTGATGCGCCAAAGTTTCTGGCATTCGGTGAGACAGCGTTGAGTGACGGCTGGAACGATGCACTTCAACAGCATTACGGCATTCGCAACGTCAACGAGCTAGAGGCTGATTGGATTGTGTGGTTGGCCAAGAAGCCGCCAACCGTGCGGGTTGCTAAGGCAAAGCCGCGCCTGATTATGTTCGGTGCGCCATGGTGTGGGCCATGCCGAACAGCAAAGAGGGACCGCAAGCTATTTGAGAACGCGGGCTATGAGTTTGTTTACGTGGAACTGAGGCGTGACGGCAAGTCTGATAACCCAGAACTCCACAACAGCTTCTATCGCACGCTCAAAGATGCGGACAAATGGCAAGACTCGATGGCCCTGCCGATCTTTTGGATTGAAGGGACGGAAGAATACAGGACCGGTTACGGCGGAGCGCCGCCGGTTGTAATGTGGCTGGAAAATGTCATGCATGCGATCTTCGGGCCGTTGATACCTAATCCGAGCATTACACCACAAGAGGTAGAACCAACCTCTGATCCGCTCCTGCAAAGCATCAGGGCGCTGCGGTCTGACGTGGAATCCCTGAAGTCACGCAACCCAATCGAGAAAGCAAAGGGCTTGTTCGCAGCCAAAGGCGATATTGAACGTACATTGTCCGAACTGTCCGTTTTGCGTGAAGGACTGAAGGAGCAGGTCGAGAGCGGAACGCTTATTGCAGACTCGCTAGAAGAACTGAAGGAAACCAGTGGCCTGAGTCTGGAAAACGCGACGAAGGCCACGGAAGACGCGAAGAAACTGGCTGGCGACCTGAAGGCATTCAGGGAGTCGAGTGGTATCGAGAAGATTCCAGCCGCATTGGAACTCGCCAAGGATGCCGCTGCGTTCAAGAAGTCGATGGGTGGCGTTAAAGAGGATGCGAGCGCCGCAAAGGAGTTTCTTGATGCGGCTGGAAGCCCCCGCAACATGTTCTGGAGTCTCGTAGGCATCATCATCGGTGCAATTCGCAAGCGAAAAGCTGTGCAAGTGGAGGCGGCATGAGCATCTTGGGATACATCGCAGCAGCAATGGGTATCGGTGGCACTTCGCTGAAGTTCACAGAAATCACTATGGAAGCACTCGGCTGGTTTTTGAGAGGTTCACGAAAACGAAAGGCAGAGAAAGAGGCTTTCAATAAGTGGCTGGCTGAGAAGAATCCCGCCAACGCACCGCAGGAATCATCAAATGAGAGTGCTGCTTAACTGGCTCAGCCGACTGGTTGACGTGTTACTGGAAGTAGACGCGAGCGAATGAAGTGGGAGCCACAATTTTTCGGCAGCGGAACCTGCATTGTCACAAGCAATCAGCGTGACGAACCGCATTACTACGTCTATGGGCCACACAGCCCCGACGATGGTCAGAGGCAACGAAACCGCATTGCGATGTGCCACCAATTGGCAGATTGGCTGAACGGCGGAGACAGGCCGTTGTGGCTCGATGACATGAAGCGAACACACGAAGACGGTTGTTTTGATCTCGATGGAACCAAGATATTTGCGACTGGCCCAAGCGTTCTGTGTGACTGCTGCCCACCGCACAAGATGCACTGGTTGCTGGACGAGAGCGACGAAGCGGTCAGCAAGAGGGCGAGATTGATCGACCGCTTGTTTGAAATTGATACGGAAGTTGAGTTACACGCGAACCAATAGGGGATGCCGCGATGCGATTTGCCGTTGATGAGTCAATCAGATTTGAGGAAGAACCAGACCGCCCATACACCGTCCAAGCCATCGACAGCCGGTTTGCCGTCTTGACTCGCCCGATGACGCAAGAGGACGCCGATGAGAACGAATACGAAGGTGAGATCGACGGCAATGTGATGTACACGATCGTTGACAACGAGACGTGGCGACGCGGACCGAACAATGCGGTTCTTAATGACTATGACTACAAACTGCGATCCGAATGCGAGAGGTGCGTGCGTGACCTGTCGGACCCCGACAACTGGCTTGGGTTGTCAGAGCGACATGGCAGGTCAATTCCAGTGTGTCTTGCAGATGAGGCAATTACTGTCCCGTGAGTTACACGCGAACCAATAAGGCGAACGAGATGAACTTACAACTCCCCGGAAGCGTCCGGGAAATGCCGGAATACCAACAGGGCCGCGACGACTGGGAGCGTGGCTGCACTGACGACGAATGCCCGCATGGTGGCGGTGACAAGCGAACGGCATGGTTTTCAGGCTGGTTCGACATGGATGTTGATTCGCGGATCGGTCGTATCCTGCAAAAGTTTGGACTGAGACCGCACTACGAATGACCCCCAGATAATTTCACAAAAACTACCCTCTTTTTGTGAAATTGCGAGACCCCGAAATGCTCGTTTTTCTAACTGCAATACTGCTCTCAGAACCAGTCGAGGCACCGGTCCCGGCTGTGCTACCCATCGTGCGTCACGACGTGGCCGTAATCGAGGTGAATCATTGGGGAAGTGGTAGCGTCCAGCATGTCTGGTGGGATACTGCCTACGTCAAGAACGACGACAACGCCTGCCACAGATTGGTACTGGTGAATCGCGAGTATCGAATGGGAATGGCGAGTCCAAGCGAAGGCATCACGCAAACGGGGGGGGCTTTGCGGACACGTTCGAGGCGTGCGGGAGGATTATCGTGGTTCGTGCGCCGGTGTTGTTGATGACTGTTACGGAGCGTGACCCGGAAGCGGCGAACAGGCGGTGGAAGAGATGGATTGTGCCATGAATGAAGCCGAGGTGACCAGGCAGAGGATTCAGTGGTGGAGACGCGCATTCGGCGTGGATGTCACCGACAAAGTTCTGATCGACGTTGGGGCCGGAACGGGACGAACCGCCGTCCACTTCGCCGTGCATTGCCGCCAAGTTGTGATGATCGACGCCGGTGCGCAAACCCCTCCCGAATCACCCAAACAAAACATTCGCCTGATAAAAGCTGAGGTCGGCAAAGAAACCGCAGTATTGCGGGATGGGCTGGGCGGCGACAAAGGAGATTTTCTGTTTTGCATCAATGTTCTGGAGCATGTTGCACCGGAATGTATTGGCCAGTTTCTGCAAGAATGTCGCGACATGATTTCCCCAGGTCACGCTTTCTTTTCGTGGGCACCTGTCTGGAGCAACATTGGGGCACACGTCGGAAACAGGCCAACCAACTGGGAACATGTTCGTTTCGACGCGGATGGCTGGAATGCATACATGACCGACCAGTGGGGCGAGGCGTTTGCCGAGTCATGGCGGGAGCATGAATGGAGGCCGGGGCTGAGCAGACGAGAGTGGTTCGGCACCGAGTATCACATGTCGTGTCGCATGCTGTCCCGTGCAATGCACAGCGTCGGGTTTGAGATACTGCACCACAACGTCACGATCGCAAGGGAAAACGATTTCTACAAGCTCCAAAGTGAAGATCGCAAATTTGAGCTACTGACGAGATATTCTCTGGCGAGTCCGATTGACTTCACGTGTGCGAGTGAAGTGTTCTTCTTGAAGGGATGACATGCTGGTCGCGTCACAAGAGGATTTGGGTGTTTATCCCGAAAACTGCGAACAAGCAGACGTGCTGATTGTCGCCACCAATGCCGAAGCGCCAAGTTGGTTTGAGGTTCGGGGCGTGCGTGTGGCCGAGCATCTCGTGGAGCAGGGTACATCGGCTGCGGCAGTCTCGATGCCGAAGATCACGGAGCGCAACGTCTCGCGCATGGTCTCTGAATTAAAGCCCCGGCTTGTCCTCAATCGCGCCATGCTGATCCATAGCGACACCGTTGTGCACGTCGCCGCCGCCAACCCCGACGTTAAGTTTGCGACCGTATGCCACAGTAGCGTGGGCGATCTGGGGCGGTCGCCGTTTTGGATGGCAGAAACCAGCCGCACGCTGTCAGCCGCCGCCGTGATGCCGAACATCTACTTTGCCCACGTCGATGAACAGAATCCGTTTGCGGCACTGTTTGGAGACAAGAGTGTCTGGCTGCCTAACATCGTAGCCAGGCCACTGATGACGACTGTCCGCAAGCGGCACGACCCGCCGACAGTTTCCATCGTCTGCGGCAACCGACCCCTCAAGAACATCTCCACCCAACTGCTTGCAGTAGCCGTCGCAAACCAGACGACGCCCCTGCGATGCATAGTGTCCCTGTCCGGAGACGAACCGCAATGGCTCCAGCCGTTCTGCCGCAGCTTACAGTTGTCCTATGAATTTCGGCCGTGGTCCACGTGGCTGGAGTTTACGCGCATGCTGGCGATGGACGTGGATGTCGGTTTGCAGGCTTCTTACACAGAATCTTTTAATTTCGTAGCGCTGGAGCACCTGCTCTGCGGTAAGCCGGTCGTTGGCAGCCCAGCCATTCGTTACCTCCCTCCGCAATGGCAGGCCGACCCCAACGACGTCGGAGACTTGGCGGCCCACATCATTGACCGACTCAATAATTGGGACCGAGATTGCCAGGCGGCGATGAACACGGCCGAGTCTGTTTGCGTTTACTCCAACCGTCAGGCTACCGAACGCATTCAGGAACTGCTTGACCGTCCGCTGCGCGATGCAGACATGCGGTTTCGGGTGAACGAATACTTCCGCCGCACTGAAGCGGATGAAGCGTGGATGGGCGACGACGTCGGGTTGGAGATCAACGCAGCGACGTATGCCCCTCCACCTAAACGAAAGCTATCGACGATTTACAGGACGTGAACACACCTTACTAGGAGTCCGATAATGGCAGGGCGGTTTTATACAATTCCGATCGAAAGCACAGCCGCAACTGCGGCAGTCGATTTGTGGGAATTGCTGGCTCCCAATGATATGTCATTTGCTCTGCATTACGCCGAGTTGACTCAATCCACGGAAGCGGGGGATGCCCAGGACGAGCAGTTGTACGCCACCATTCGATACGTCACTGGGTCACCATCGTCCGGGTCTGGAGGGTCATCAGTGACGCCAGTTGCATTAAACCCCGGTAGCGTGGCGTCGTCTATTACGTCGGAAGTGATGAACACCACCCAGTTGTCGGGAGGAACGAATACAGTTTTATTCCCCATCTCGTTCAACGTGCGGGCTGGGTTTCAGTTTTTTCCGCCTCCGCTCCTCATTCCGATATTCTCACCCTCGACGCGGTGCCTGATCGAACTGGAATCGGCACCGGCCGACAGCATCACATTCAACGGTTATGCCGTTGTAGAGGAGATTGGAGGCTGACATGTACGCGCACGGCATTGCAACATTCCGCCCCCAAGAGCACCGTTCTTACCGCAGAAGGCGAAAAACGGTGCACCGAGCGCCGTTGTCGAGCATCCCAGCACGCACCTGCCCTCCCGGCCAACCGACGTCGCCGTTTGCCGATGGGTTTGTTCCGCTTCCGCGCATTGCAGGGAGGGTTGACTTCACGCCGCAGGGAGTCAATCAGTTTGCGCAGCGCGTAATGCGATTCACAAATCTATTTGTTGGCAAAGCAATCAAGGTTTCGCCGCAAACCGGCACGGTAGAGCACGTGCTGTCTGACAATGTTGGCGATGGGAGCGGGCTGACGGGAGTTGGAGGGGGTGGACTTACAATCGTCAACGCTAGTTCCAACTATACCGCATCAGCAGGTGAATTGGTCGTCGCAACAGCCAGCAATCTTGTGATAAGTCTGCCCGCTTCCCCATCTGTGGGCGATCGCGTAGGAGTAAAAAACACGCAGGGTGTGCCTTACACATCGGTCAACAGAAATGGGAATACGATCGATGGATCGGCAAGCGATGACAATTTTGGAGCCGATACCCAGTATGGAGAATACAAGTTCCGGGGAAGTGGTGACTGGATAAAAATAGCGTCAGCGTGAGTAAGGGACAACCCACTTGAACCCACAACCTCGACATTCCCAGACGTTTCCACCATGACCCAAACGCCCCACAACATCGGTATCGCCACAGCGATGGCACGACCGGATAAGAGTTTCACCGTTAATATCGCGATGAATGACATACACCCAGGCTTCGTGACACACAATGACGGCGGCAGCACACAAAGCGGCAATTACAACCCATTTTCCTGCTCTCGCCATACAGCACCTCCAGCGTCGATTTGCCCAATCAACACACTGTAAGACCGTCCAATGCATGAAACCATGTCCACAACCGATTGTCAACAGCTTGCGGAGTTCGACGCCCAGCCTCTGGCCGCGCAACTGCTAGACATCGCCCACATGGTGCACAACGAAAAATCCCGTGAGGTGTTGCTGGAGGAAGTGGGAAACGCGACGCCGGACGCTCTGGAGCGGGGACTCAACCGCATCGCGTTCTCGCTGAGATTCGAGCAATGGTCGCGAGATCATCTGGGCCAAGCGGTGATGGCCATGATCGAGGAATGGGACTACTCGCGGATTTGCAAGGCAATGTATTAAATGGACCCACAAGATGCCTACATTTTGTTGGGCGGGTTTTTTCTTGTTGAACGAGAACTACCATGAACGGCAAGACCGTAGACATCAAGAACATGCAGCAGATAGTGACCGTACCACTTGGGGGAAACCGAACGCTCGATCGTCCATCCACCACATGCGTGACGGTGATGGGAACTCGCGCGATAGCGCAGCCAGTCGTTGCCGATTCGGCTATTTCAGCTTCGCTGCAATGTCCTGGATTAGCAATTCCCTATCAATGCAATTCACCGCGCCAGAATCCAGATTGTAGTCAATCCCCACCTGTTGAAAGGTGATTGCCGAAAGAAATCGGTGTAGCTGTTTCATGTCCTGGAACACTTGGCAATGCTCACCAAACCCATGCTTTGCTCGATATGCGTCGGCTTGATCTTTGGTTTGAAACAACAGCAAAGTACGAGTGCCATCTTGTTCGACCAGAGTGGAGAGCCTGGTTGCTTTGGTAAATGCCAGCTGTCCTGTCGTGGCATCTTCGATGGCGTTTTCGACCAACATGAAACAAGGCACGCTAACCGAGAAAGGGAATTCAAAACTGCTTGGCATTATCAATTCTCCAAAACAAAAACCCGCTCCGGTTCGCTGTCCAGACGATCCGTAGAGCGGGCTTAATGCCTTGCGGCATGTATTCAGGTTGTCAGTGGTGATCGTCTGGACGGAAACAGCCTACCGCCATTCGATCAGGTGTTCAACGGGCGATTGCCCAATTATTTCCCCTCCTTTTTCCCAAAGCAGATGCTACCTATTGAATCCGCTCCAGCAACCGTTTCCTGCGTTCTTTGTAGGTGTCCACGGTCGTCTTGTACTTCCTAACGCCGAACGGCATCTTCTTCAAGTCGGACTTCGCCCCCTTCTTTCGCCTCCGTTCGTTTAGATCTGACAGCATGTGCTGTTCAAGTTGCTTGACTGCATCGTCGGGTTTCAGGTCGAGAGACTTGACGAAATCGGCGGACTTCATCGCCTGCTTTTCAGAGTTCTCGGTCGAGCCGGGGCCGGAGGCGGAATAGAGTTCTTTGCCGATAGTGGTTTTGTGCAACTCTGCTGCCGCCTCACCAGTATCAATATCTGTTTTGCCTGCAAGCACGTGCTGCTTGGCAAGCTTCCGAGACGCCGACAAGGTATCCTCAATCAGCTTGACGTCACGTTCTGTCGGCCTGTCCGCATTGAGATTCAACAGCAACAACCGCTTCTTGGCGATCTGGCCGGACAACCGCAGATATTCGCCGTATTCATCTTCGGACAGATGTTTTTTCTTGCCGTTGACGGTGAAGAACTTGGCGGGCAAAGAGGGGTTCTTTTCGTCGTCTGGATGCAGCATGTTCCACCGCATCAACACGCGGTCCCCGATGAACGGTTCAGCCGTTTTGGTTTGTGTGGGCGCGACCATCCGAAACACAAAATCGGTCATTGGCACAGGGGACGTGTTTCGCTTCAGCGTTTCACCCCATACGTCGTACTTGGGGACATCTTGAAGCACGCCGAACAATTGCGGAATCTCTGTCTTTTGCGCCGCCCGCTTGGCCGCTACCCGCAGGAATTCAGAATCGGCTTGACCCCACACGCGACGTTCGGGCAAAGTGTCGGTCGTGTTCTTGACGCCATGCCTCACGATATTGGGAACCCACGATGCAGAAAAGTTGGACGCCCATTTCGCACCACCCTCGATAACGCCGTACTCTCCAATCTTCGCAATGTCGCCCAGCCCCTTGAGGTATGACTTGTTTGACAGAATCCGATACGACGACTCAAGCGGGTCACTCACCATGCGTCGTGGGCTGCCGCTCTTGAGTGCGTTCATTATGTCAATCGTTAGCGATAATCCTGTTGCGAACGGTTCGATGCGGGAGTAACTGTACCACTGGTCGCCGAGCTTGATTGACTGCGGCGGGGCAACACGAGATCGCACACTGTCGTATTGTTTCTCGCCCTTTGCCCCGGTAATCCACGGGTCATCGTCATCGTTCAGCAACATCAACAACATCAAACCTGACCACGCGAGCAACTGCTGTGCGGAACGTTTTGTGATGCCCTTGTAGTTGCCGGTTTTGCGGGCCTGCTGCCACTTGCTGGCGAGGTTGAATATTCCCAGCGGACTTGTCGCTAACCCGGTCTCGATGATGTTCAGCGGCGTTTCGGTAAACGGCAGAATCCACCGACCGCCAGGAACTTTCTGTTTTGCTCTGGCTGCTTCTTTCAGTTTGCGAGTTGTCGGCGCACCTCTCTGCTGGAACGTCACGCGACGTGCTACTTCCAATGCCTTTTGCCATGCTTCCGATTCGGTGTCTTCCACCATGTCCTGAATGGCGGCGTTCATCTCTTTCGTGCCGGACTTGATTCCACGCCCGATCGCCAACCGGCGTGCTTGCGCCCCAACTTCCATGTTCGCAACTAGGGTCTGGGTGAATTCATCCACCAGCATCAGGCGAGTGTACCCCAGCATCCTGACCGCCCGCCCCACCTTACCGGGGATGTATTTACGCAGTGACCCAAACTTGCCGGTGACTTCTTCCCCTAACTGATGCTGCAATTGTGGCTGTTCGGTCCTCCATGCGTTCAGGGCGTTCTTGAGTCCGTTGCGCAAACCGGGGCCGATTCCGCTGACAATGTCCTTAAACTCAGAAAGCGTTGCCGCATCAGACTGTTTGCCCACCTTGTTGATTAACGACTCCGCAGCACGTTCAGCGAACAGAACATAGGCACCAAACCCGCCCGAACCGGCAATGTCGGCACCCGTTGTTGTCACGGCAGAGAGGATGGAATTGCGCCAATACTCGTAAGCCATGTTCCCCAACTTGCCTTCAGTCAGGGTCTCGATGTCGTTCATCAACTTCTGGGCACGTACTGGGTCTTCGGCAATGGTGTCAATCTGACTGAGATCGTATCCCGACTTTTCCAGCCGGTCCTTTAGTGTGACAAACGCATCCTCCCATTGTTTTCTCAGCTTCTCCAATTCAGAAGTTGCCGCTTCGATTTCTTTCGTGTTTCCCTCATTGCGAGCTTCTTTGAGGCGGTCATTTGCTGCATCAACCGCCCCGCGATGCCCTTCGGAGCCAGACAGCAGGGCATCGCTGATGATTCGTTTGGCCCGGTCTTTCGGAGTCTCCACTGGGTCGCGGGCAGAGCCAAGACGGCGAGCCAGGTCTGAACGTGTCGCCCGGTGGGCTTCGTGTAATGCTTTGGCGCGGGCGATGTCCGCTTCGTTCAGCGTGTCCGGCTCAAACGCCTGTTGCATCGCACGGTCAACCAACTGCTGGGCAATCTTCTCTTCCGCACCACCCATTTCTTCAAGGTTCGCATGACGCTCCAGCAGGCGGGCCTCTTCTGCCGCCATGTCGGTTGTCAGTCGCTTCTCTGCTTCATCTCGCCATTGCTGGTGGGACTGTGCGATGAATTCGCGTTTGCGGTCTTCATCCATCTCGTCAATCATCGCACGAGACATGGACGACGTGCCGGGGTTTTGCAGGTCGGGCCTACCGACTCCCATTACTTGCAGGGACGTCAGGACGTCTTTCTCGTTATCGCCGAGAGAACCTGTGCGAGTTTGAGCGGCACCGATCGAATCGGGGCCAAACCCGCCGCCAAACGGAAACTCGGTGCTTTCGTCAGCCGCATTGGCCGACACCAGCATTCGCTCTACCGCTTGGTCAATCACCCTGTCCGACTGCTTCGGCGGAACTTCAGTTGGCTCGCGCAGCAGCCACTCTTTGAACTGCTCGGTCGGCAAAGCTTGCGAAGCGGCTTCTGCTGCGTCGGCATTCGAGTCAATCCCAGCGATCAGCATGTCCTCATACAGCGTGTCCATGCCCTTGAATTCGTCCACGCCATGATTCTTCATCGCATTAATGACACCACCGTACTTCTTGCGAACCTCACGTTGTTCCGGAGTAAACTCGTTGTCCGCCATCGCCTTCATTTCGTCGTGGACGTCGTTGACCATCAGTTGCAATTCGACCGGGTCAATTCCTTCCGTGACTGCGCGCTTCAGGACTTTCGGAAGTGGTTGGGCCAGTTGGTTTGCTGCCTTGCTGACAAGCCGTCCCGTCTGGTCGTATTGCGGAGACGCAGCGGTTTCGTCAATCTCCCCAATCCGCTTCGGCGTCAAGTGATCAACGATGGCATCGGCCACAATATCTTTCCGCTTGGCTGACATGCCGGTGAGACCATACTCGCGAGCCAGCTTGTACAACTCACCGCGATCCATCTTCATCAGGCGTGCTTTTTCAGCCTGCGGGTCGAACACCGTCTGAGGCCCTTCATACGGCAGTTCCACCCCAGCAGTGGACGGCGGCCGCTCTGTTACTCCAGCGGCCGCAGCAGGCATTTGCGGGCCTGTAACGGACGGCTGGGCGAATGTCTCGCCTTGTGCCCCCTGAATCGCCTGTGCGGTCTCTGGTGGCCCCTGTTGGGCTTGTGGGACCGCTCCTGATGTCCCGGTGTCCCGAACAGGCTCAACCGGGAATTGCGGCAAGCCAACGCGGTCATCTCCCGGTTGCACCCCCATCTTCCGCTGCAGGTCATCATTGAACTGGTACATGACGCCAGTGACGAATTTCGTGGCGTCTCGCACGACCCGTTCCCGGTGCAATGAACTGCCCACATTCGCCCGGTCCAGTCCGAGAATTCTGGTAAACGACTTACGAGAACCATCACTCATAGCCAATCGCAGCGCTTGCTTCGCTGTAAATGGCGTCCCGTCTGGCATGGCCAAGAGCCGCGATGCCACAACCGCACCCCGGTCTTGAACCGCATCACTGCCTGACAAGCCAGCCGCAACCTGGGTTACAGGCAGTGCACCAAACGCACCCGCCTGAATCAACAACTCTTCAATTGCCTTGGTTCTCTCTTTCTGGTTGCCGGTAAACAGTTTCTCAACGGGGCCAAAGTCTTCTTCGAGTCCGGTCGCCTTCCGCAGTGCGGCTCCAAGTTGTTCCTCACCTAACTCGGTGACAACATCATTCAGACCACCCGCCGCGAGAACCTTCTTGGCGTACTGGGCTTCAGTGCGCCCTGCCACCTTGCCAAGCCACGCATTCTTCAGTTCAGACTGAACAGCGCGAACAACGGGGATTCGATTCAGTAGGTTTGCAGCAGGAGCGCTCACTCCAGCACCAGCCGATTCGGAAAACGCTTCGATTTGTGCGTCAACATATCCATGCAGCGCAGCTTGCTCGAAACTTTCGCCAGGATCGGCTACCACCAAGTCAGTCTGGTTGTCTACTGTTGCCGGAGACAGCGTCGGAATCATTCGCCGGGTTGCACCACTCACAAACTGAGTCGGGACAGCCATTCGTTGCGCACCGGCGAACGACTTGCCAAGCGCAGCGCCGCCCACTTTGGCTGCTTCTTTGAATGCTCCCTGAGTCGCCGCCTTCATCGCTGTTGCTGTTGCCGGGGCTGCTCCGCCTGTTGCGCCCATTTCAAACATGAACCCCGGCATCTGGAACGCTGTGTCGATGATGCCAGTCAGGATGCGTTCGCCCGACGACTTGTCCTCACCGGCAAGCATCTGAGAACGAACAAGATGGCGGGCGTATCGTGCATAGTCCCTGCCAGTTGGCTCGACATCCGGGTCCATGATCGCAATCGCCGCATCACGAATCTGCTTGTTCTCCTCCGCTGCAAACAGGTGACGAGCCACTGGAATGTACCGCATCGGAGTATCGTTAATTGACGGCACGTAGTTTTTCTCTAACTTGCGCACCCATTCCGCCAACGTCCGCGCCCGTTCTGTCGCCTTGCTCTCTGCTGGAGTGTCTGCGCCTGTGCCGAGAATCGTATCGAGGTAATCCAGGTAGTCGCTGCCAGCAGGGCGATCTTGCTGTTCACCACCCATGCTCAACTGAATGCGACGGTCCTTTTCCTCTTGGAAACGTGCGGCACTCAACGGCTTCCATGCCTCGCGCGCTTTCTTGAATACGTCGGGCGTCCATTGCAGCGGGTCCGCACCATGCGTGTTCAGAATCGCCTCAATCGAGTCAGCGTGAAACATGGATGTATTGAACTGAGCATCACCCTGAACCTGCCCCTCACGCCGAAATACTGGAGCGTTCGTGCCGTCTCGGCCCCAGTCTGCGTACTTGTTGGCAATTCGGTCGATTTCACCAAATACATCGGCATATTGTTCTTGAGACAATGCCTCCTGTGGTCGTGGTCCAACCATCGGTGACGCACCATATGCAGCCTCATTCGGTGCAGTCGAGACCCACTGTCGCGGTGTCTCCGGCATCACACCGGGGCCGAAGTCATTTACGGGTCCGCGAGGTGCCGTGGTGGACGGCATCGGCGGCATGATGCCAGGTTCTGACTGCTCGAAGCGGTTCAGTTCCTGCAACGGAACCGGTGGCTCGCTCACCTCTATCGGTGGCTGGAACATCCCGTTCGACCCGAACATCTCATCGTACAGGTTGCCGAAAGAGCCGGTGCCACTTGTTGCAACCCCGGCCCCGAACAGTTCGTTGTAAATCTGGGAGTATTGCCCCATCACATTCCCGATTGACCAAGAACTTGAAGTGCGCTGTGAATTTCTCGCATCGCCGCCACGTCGTTTCTACGACTGGCATCAGCGTATGCGGCAGCGATGCCCTGCTGGCCGCCATAGCGAGCCACCACCCGTTGCGCTTCCGTAATGCCCATTGGTGCCTGTGGTGGTTGCGCGCTTTGAAGACTGCTGATCTGCGAAGCCGAATACGGATGAAGCTGTGCGTATTCTTGTTCAGCGTATTGCCGCATTTGCGCCTGGCTTGGCGGCGAGGCACCAAACGACAGGTCGTAATTGATGCCGTTATCAGGCTCGGAATACTGCTGCATCCGGTCAACGACCCACTTCTCCTTGGAAGTCATCAGTCGTGACAGGTGGTCTTGTCCAGAATTGTACGCCTTCAGATTCTCTCCATATGTGTCGTATGGAGCCATCGCCAACTTCTGCTGCAACGCCAAGTCACCGCGGGCCTGAATCTGCTGCAACCCGCTTTCTGTAAACGTGGCTTGCCCTGTTGCCGGATCGAGTTGGAAGTACCCGCCGTTTCCGGGCATAAACTGCCCCTCGACCGCCTGCCGCAGTTTCACCGATGGCGGAACTTCACTCGGCGTAATCATCGCCTGTTCCTGCTGCATCTGTGCAACCAACGCCTGCTTGTATGCCGGGCTGAGATTCGTCCCCTGAATCTTCTGAATGTTCGTCTGGAGTTGATCGTATTGAGCTTGCTGTTGCGGGTTGTACTGATACCCCTGTTCTCGCAACTGCAGGTTGTTCGCAATCTGGTATTGCTGCGCCCGAATCGGTGCGGTGGCATACGCCTCCTGTATGCCAAGTTGAGACCGCTGTGATTGAAGTTGAGCCGACTGAACAGCACGCTGCTGCTGTAGTTGAGCATTGATGAGTCCCTGTTGGCGGGACTGTTGTGCGGCAATCTGCGCCCCAAGTACCTGCTGTTGCTGCGCTGCCGCGATCTTTTGCTGTTGCAGAAACTGCTCGTTCGCCAGCCCCGCTGTGAATCGAGCGTTCTGATTGTTTTCACTGAACTGCAACCGGGCGTTCTGATTGATTTCGCCTACGTGCTGCCGCCAGTTTGTTTGTCCCTCGGAAAAAGCAAGCTGGCGATTTGCGTTTTCCAATCGCTCCCGACGATCCTGATCCGCTTCACGAATGCCGCGCTGATTGATGACATCCTGAAACGCGATCTCTCGCTGCTGGATGCGGTCACGTTGCACGACTTCTTGGCGGGCAATTTCGTTGCGCTCGGCTTCAAGTTGCAAGCCCTGCTGCGCTTGGTTCAGTTGCTGCTGTCGCTGGTCAAGGGACTGGAGGTATTGGTTATACTGTCCGGCTCCGGCGGCATACGCAGCGCGACCCTGTGCAATCGGGTTGACGTTGTGTGTGACGGTAATAGGCATCGCTTACGTCCTGTAACCTCCGCGAGAAGTTCCAGACTGCACAAAGTTCGTCTTGGGCTGCTGCATGTACTGCTGCTGCAACTGTTGGGCCTGCGCCGCCCGCGCTGATGGATCACCCCAGTTCATGCCGGTCTGGTATGTCGGGTAGTTCTGCGGTTCCTGAAACGCAGGACTCGCCGTGAACTGCGGCTGCTGGTTCACAGGGGCCATCATGGTCAAGTTGCCGGATGGGGCAGCCTCTGGCTTATGTGCTTGACCCGCATACGCAGGCTGCGGAGCGGACGCGACAGCGTTGTAGGTGCCTGTCCCGTAATTCGGCTGAACTGACTGATGCGGCATTGACTGCTGTTGAACAGGCCCGGCAGCAGACATCATGCCGCTGTCCGACGTGAGGGGGGTGTAGCCATCCCGGTCTTGTGCCCGCACAAAACTACCGTCCGAGTAGATGGGACGGCCTTGTTCGTCTTGCGAGATGAATTGCGACCCCCCTGTACCCGTCGCGACTCGCGGGCCAGTGGCCCTTTGCTGGTTGGCCACTGGCTGTTGTTGTTGCGACATCAGCGCGTCTGACTGTGCACGAACTTCCGCAACAGATGGCTGATACGCCTGCGACGCTCCAGTCTCACCGCCAGGTGCCTGAGCCGATGGAACAAACGCCTGTCCTTGTGCGTACTGGGATGTGTTGACCGCACCGGGAACAAACGCTTGGCCCTGTGCATACTGATTCGGCGGCATTTGCCCAATCGCGCTCTGGGCTGTTGGTGTCTGATATGCCCCCGTACCCGCCTGTGGCGTGCCTGCTCCAGTCTGAGGCCCAGTTCCCGCTTGCGGAATCCCTGTGTAACCCGCTGTCCCGTACGTCCCCTGTGTCGCACCGCTGGCCCCAGCGTTCCCCTGCGGCAAACCCGCCGGTGTCCCCTGTGCGAAACCGGATTGACCCAGTTGATACAATAAATCTTGGTACGCCTGTTCGTTTGGGCCGATGTCGTTGCGGCGTTCCATGAACGCGAGCGTGTCGCCACTCAACGCCGAACCCACATTGACCCGCTCTCTGGCAAGACCTTCTTCTACGCGGGCCAATGCGCGCGACCGATCTTCCGCGACACCGCGCATATCAGACGAAGCAATCGTCGTGTTGGCCAACCCGCGTTGCGTTCGGTTCTGTAGTTGATCCGCAGCCAATTGGTCGTAGATGCGATTCGCATCGTATCGCTGCTGCTCACCAAGCCCTGCCAACTCACCCATGCCGAACTGAGTTCGCTGGTTATACCCTGCCAGAATATCAGCGTACCGGCGTTCGTTGATCTGGTCTGACAGGTTGTCAGCGTCCTGAAACGCATACATCAGGTTGTCGGCAACTTGCGGGGTGTTGACGCCACCGGGTCCGCTCGTCGAACCCGGCCCGGTTGACGGTTGCCCGCTGGTGATGGGGCCACCCGCGCCGAGGTCAGTCACACCGCCGGTCTGTGACGTATCGTTGAAATTCGCCGTGCCGAAGTTGTCGTTGAACGGCAGAACGTCATCGCTTCCGCTGGTCGGGATGCTGTCGGCACCAGTCGAGCCGGGAGGCAATCCGAGCGTATTGGTCGCACCGTTGGCCGCTGCCTGATTGATTGACCCTGCTTGCGGTGAACCGGGTCCGAATGGAACACCGCCACCCCCGCCGCTTGTCGCGACGTAAGGGGACGAACCAAAACCGCTGGTTGCGCCGGGATACCCGCCTAGACCTGCGCCGGGGTATCCACCGAGACCTGTTCCCGCGTTGTTCTGTAGTGTCAGGAAGTCAAACATGTTGGTGCCGTTGGCCAGTGCGTTTTGGTACGACTGATCCCCAACGGCATCCCGATACGCTTGGTTCTCTGGCGAGTAATAACGTCGCCGTAGTTCTTGCTGTGCCTGTTCGGCGGTGACGCTAGGGTTAGTTCTTTCACCACCAGCAATGGCCCGCAAATCGCTTTCACTCAGGCTTGATCCGATTCCTCCCGACTGCTCATATCTCTGCAACAGTCGTTGGTATTCCGCCAAATCCTCCGCTGGCAACGTACCTCCATTTCTTCGCTTATCGGCATTTAATCGGCCAAGCAAATCAATTTCACTCTGATTCAACGGATTGCCAGAGGGAGGTGCAGATAGATTTGGAACCGGGGCATCGACAGGGGTATTGGCGTCTGTGGTTGCTCCGGGAGCGTTCGTAGACGTCTGGTTTATCAGCGGCAATGTCGTCTGGGGGCCGGTGTTGGCCACCGTAGCAGGAACCGAACCTCCATTCGCATCAATCGTCCCGACGCTATTGTGGTCAGTCGGTGCTGCACTTTGGGCCTGTAGATATTCCAGCACGCGACCAACAACATCCGACTCTTCGGGTGTCAGTTGCTCGGTCGGCTTATTCTGAAGCAAGGCGTACTGGTCCAAGTCCGCCTGCGTGACTTGCTGTGGCATCACAATCTCCTCTGTGCACTACGGCCTGCTTGACGCATCGCCACTCGCATCGTTTCCAAAGACCACGTTTCCGATGCTGTTGAATTCGACAGCTTGAAGTACGCCGAGTTACCAAACCCGCTCCGCCGTATCGAAGCATTCCGCCCCGCCGACACCGTGTAGCTCCATAGCGCCGTACTGTTAAACGCCGTCTCTGCCGAGTTGTCGATGAACGGCTGGAACGTTACGTTATTCGACCCGGAACCCAGCAACACCTGTGTCTCGTGCAGCTTGAAGGCGTCGTTTCCTTTCGACATCATCGGCCCCATCGTCACCGACGACGAGATCGCCGTGTTGTCCGAATCGTCGTCGTTCGTCGCACCATAGACCTGCGCCCGCACGCGACCATCCTGTCCGCCAACCACAATCACACGGTCGGTGGGGTCGTCCCCGTCCAATGTGTGGACGGCCGTGGGATTCAGGTTGTTGTCACCAAACGACATGGGCCAGAATGCATCCGCCCGCACGTCGTAGGCGTAATGCGTTGAAGCAGAGTTATCGAGGGGGGTGATGAAGATCAGCACGTGCTGCAACCGATCCTCCCACACCAGACGAATCACCGTGTTTGACACATCCACGTCGGCCAACTGTTCGTCGGTCTTGTTGGCCGAGATTCGCTGTGGCTCACCACCCGGCGCAATCGCGTAGATGCCTCCGCGCGACCCGAAGAAGTAAACAATGCCGTCTGGTGTCTGACACCACGCTCTCCCCCAGGCAATCCCCGTGATGTTGGTGATTAGGTCCAGGTGCCCGCCGTACAACGGGTCGCCCGTCATTTGGTAGATGGAATGGTCGCCGCCAAACCACAGCATGTCGTCGCGATACGGAATAATCGCCGTGATGATGTCGGGACACATGCCGACCGTGGAGTTGTTGCCCGCCACCGCCATCGTGGAGACGATGGGATCGACACCGTAGTTCCAATCAGTCGGATCGCCCAACGCACTCATAAACCAGTTGGTCGGATCGCTCTTGATACCCGCCAAAACGATGCGGTCCCGCCACTCCGCAATCAGACGCGGCTTGTCAGACCCGTTGGCTGGGATCGTTCCGGCAGATGCGGTCCATGCCGAAACAGTTCCTGTGTCCGCGTCGAAATACTTGTAGTTCGTGCCGTCCGCGTAATAGATGTCGCAGCCCAGATAGACTGTTGAATCGATGAACGGGGCGGACGAATCAAACGCACCAGAGCCGTTCGTAGCGGTCGTGTAGGACGTGGCGGGAATCGCGGTGTATTTCACCGTTCCGTTCGAGACCACGACCATTCGTAGGGTGCGGTACGCCAGCGAGGTAGATGCCGTCGCAGCAGTGGACGGGTAGGAAATGTGATTGATGTCCTGAATCTGATTGGAACCATCAACCTGTGCGTTGGGGTATCTGGAATAACCCCACCGTTGAGCGATGCGCGCCCTGCCTGTTTGCGGGTCACGACCCAAGACGTTTGATGCGTCTACGCACGTTCCCCGGCGCTGACCGTGATAGCTCGCGTCAGTCGAATATCCCCCAAAGGGGATCGGAACGTCTTGAAGTGGTAGCTTTCGCACACATTGCCGCCGACCCTCTCGCTAGGTCATAGCAACGACTCGCACTTTCGCCGTACTGCCACTGGAGTTCTTGACGTTAAACCTCTCCAGCACATCACTGGTTCCGTCAAACAGGTCAACCGACCCATTGCTTGCCAATGCCGTATCATTCCCCAACAAGTATGGAAAACCAGCCGTAAGCGTCTTCACCAAGTATGCTTCACCATTGTTTCCGTCGTCGTCAACAACCTCTTGCAAAAGCACGCCCGTCTGGTTCGCTTCTATCCACAGGAAGTCAATGTCGGAAATGTCCTCATCTACGTCAAAGAGCTTTTGCGATCCGTTATTAGCAACCGAAAACACCTGATCGTGAACAACACCATCAATCGTAATCGACACAGGTGTAGACAGGCTGCCACCCGTCTTCCGCTCACCATCAATGGTGGTTTCCCAGTAGCAGTACAGATCAATCGTTGCCATAGCATACCCCAGACGCCATTGACAGCGGGCCGACGCTTAACGACGGCCCACTGCCTATGACGCTCCATTAGCTGGCCTGAGTAACCGTGATGCCGCCGTCAGCGTTCGCTTGACCGGTCAGATACCAACTTGTGCCATCGCTGATTAGTTCGCACCAGTCACCCACCACAGCCAAGCTGGCAACAAACGTGATCGTGTCCGCCGCCGCCGAGTAAGGCCCATCGTTGGCGGTGTCCACTTCCAACTCGTTGATACCACCGATGATGATGTTGGCCGAACTCGCCGTGACGATCGTATACGACGCACCCGAAGGAGCAGCCTTGCAGATGAACTTGAATCGCAACCCGGCAGCGGGCGAAGGCAACGTAGTTGCAAATTCAGTGGCCGAGTTCAAAAACAGCGTCTTGCCGCTGTCCGCTGCCGTCAACGTATTCGTCGCCGTCAAATCTGCAACATTGGCTGATTCGTCGCAGTGCTGGTTGATTTCGGCAGCAGTCGCAGTCACGCCGTCCATGATGTTGAGTTCTGCGGCAGTTGACGTAACTGCCGTGCCGCCAATTTTCCACGAACCCGTCAGGTCGAGTGTGGCAGCCAGGTCAACTTCATCACTGGAAGTCAACGCCTCCAACAGCCGTTCAATGTTACGTGCGCCCATGATTTTACATCCTTTCTTGGATGGCCTCACCAGCCTTGCGGCCCCCATCTCTACAGGGTGAAACGTCGGTGAGAAGACGGTCTCTCGCTTACATGAATCGATACAAAGCATTCATCGCAGCCGCCCCGGTGGAATCGAAATCAAGCTCAATCTTTCGCACACCCTGCGTAGGAACTTCAATCTGGGCCGATGCCAGATCACTTGTCGGAGACCGCAGCGTATGCCCCGCTCCATCCACAACACTCGTCACCGTGTCGCACAGAAAGTGGTTCGTTCCTTTGGCCGCGTATGACACGTTGCCCAGAGTGCACGCCACACCGGACAGCAAGCGGGGAATCCAGATGCTGTCGGATTCGTCCTGAGTCCAGCCCCAAATCCGCATCGCAAATGTTTCGTTCGCCGCATCCGTCCCATACGGGACTACGACGAGCGTTTCAGGGACTTCGTAGGTTGTGCGAACACCGATTGCCGTGAAGTCCAGCACCCCCGTACCGCTCGGCTCGGTCGCAGTCGGAGTCTTGGCCGTGAATGCCGTAGACGTGCTGTTGCTCGATAACACGTCTCTGAACAAGAACGATTTCACCTGCGCCATCAGACTCAACCCTCGTAAATAACCGCTGAATAATCTTCGTAGTACTTCCCTTCACGCAGAGGCAGCAGACTGCGATGCCGACCGTCCCCGTTGTAGCCGTACACTTCCGGGGCATGGTCGCGCTGGTCTTTCTGGATGGAAGCCATCAACGCCTGCTGGAACTGTTGCGTGAAAGTCCCCGGCCCGCCGTCCAGTTGTTGTTCTGCCGCCGCAAGGCACGCCATCAGCACCGTTTCCCCATGCTCCACCGCGCCGTAGGGGTAGACTGAGGATGAAGTCAGCGCATCAGGGTTGATCGACTGCATGCCAACCAGCGTGTAGGCCGCATCGGGAGCCGGGTACACGTGTAACTTCCACAACTGCCCGCTGGTTACGGTGTTTCGCGTCACCACTTCGGCGAAAATGCGCGGATACGAATCGGTTTGCGTATTCGCCGACCGCTCGTTTTGAATATCGTTCATCAGCCGCTTGGTGACAGTCCCATAGCCGTTGTCGTCGGACTGGAAGTGCAGATCACCAATCACGCCGCCGAAATCGTGCGGCATCTCGTAGGCGTCAATTCCGTTCTGCAACGGCAAGCGAAACTCAACTTGTAGAAAGCTCCAGCGATGCCCCACTTCCGGCCGCAGGAACTTGCGGTATCCGGAATCAATCACCGACGTAATGTTGTCGGTCTCTTCACTCGAAAGGCCAGACACATCACGCGACCCGTGAAGCTCCCACGCAACACGGGCGCGTATCTCGGAAAACGTGATGGCGAGGGAAGAGATCGTCATGCTTCAACTAAGTTGACGTGAGTTTTTAGAATCGACTTGCGCTTGCCGTCGTGCTCGGCACGCACGTAAACACGCTTCTTGTCTTTCTCGTTGATGCCATCGAACTCGCCGTTGAATGTTTTGTCGAAACCGTTCACCGTGTACTCAACCGGAGACCCTTTCTTAACTTCCGACCACTCGTTCAGTTGACCCAAGAACTCAGCCATGCGCCGCTCAAGGTCTTCGATACGGGTGATCGCTTCGTGATTCTCCAGCAGGATTGCCAGTGTGTCGAAGTCCATTGAGGCGGAACGCGATCTCACCCGCTCGACACTCTCGACAAGGTGGTCGGGAAACGACGGGAACTCTTCTGCCTCCAGTCCGAGATAACGCGAATAGAATTCTGCGTGAGCACGCTCTTTGAATTTCGCCATCGTTCCGCCTACTTGGGTTGTGTTCCGTTGTGGGGCGGGGAGTAGCGAGAGGGGTTAAACCTCCCCGCCCCAAGCGGAACGGTTTCATCAGGACGTTTGAGACTTCACGCTCTTGCAAATCTTGTCGGCCACTTTCTGGTGGTCGATCATGTTCGTCTTGCTGCAGCAGCCCTCTTCCGGGGGCGTGTAGCGGGACGACTTCTTGCCGCCAGAATTCTTGTTGTGGGACTTCTTGCCGTATTTCATGGTTCTCTCCATGTTGAATGTCAGAAAAACTCGGTAGGGGCGTATCAAAACCACCCCTACCGAAGGGGGAACATCAGGCAACGCGCTTGTGAGCAACGCGAACCCAGTCAATGTCAAAGTTCAGCGACGCCGCCGAACCGACCTTGGCGGCGAAGAACGGAACCAGACCGACGTTGTCGGGGAAGTTGGTGGCGCTCTCCAAAACCGAAGTGCCCTGCTCAACTTCATCGATGAAGAACTTGACCTTGCCGGTTCCGCTGTTGAAGAAGAACTCGGCCTTCGTCCAAGTGTCGGCGACGAGAGTGGCTGCACCGTCCACCAATTGAGTGACGGAACTCCCATTCTCACCGTGGATGATGTCGAGCGAGTCGCCATCAGCCTGCAAGGTCTGGAAGCCAACCACGCTGATTTGGGTAAGGGCAGCGGTGTCATTGGCCTGGAACACGTCGTTCCCCGCCGCTAACCCATCCTCACACAACCCGAACGCGATGCCGTTCACGTTGTCGGCAATGCTCGACGTGCGGAACCGGCAGCCGAAAGCAACGTCGCCGCTTCCCTTGTCGATCATCGCCATCGTGCCGCCATCGCTACCGCCGTGAATCCATGCCTCCTCGTTGTCGTCGGTGGACAACGCGATGCGCAGGAAGCCCAGTTCTTCGTCTGCCACAAGGGCAATCGAAGCGTTGTCGTCACTTTCGTCCATCACCCACGGTAGGCCCGTAGTGTTCAGGGTGCGAAAGTCATCGTGAAACAGGAACAAGTCGCCCCGCTGCAATCCCGCCGCAGCATCGAAATGCCGCCAGACGGCCGGAGTCGGAGTCGTGCGACCCGTCATTGGACCTTCGTAATCGACTGTGAAACTCATGGAAAATCTCCTGTATTGAAATCACGCGAACGTGACAGAATCAGAATTACGCAGCGGTTGCGAAGACCGCATTGCGGCGACGGTTCAGGCAAATGAAGTTGTACGAAAGGTCGGTGAAGACCCTCCATTTGTTGTGTTGGCCCGGAGCCATGATCGGCTTCGACTCTTCGATGTAGTCGCCTTCCAGCACGACCGGGTAGAACGTGCCGTGATCGACCATGTAGACCGCGCCGGTTGCCGTCCCTGCGCCCGTACTATCGAGGTACGGAACCCAGATGATCGGGTGGCCGCGAAACATCAGTTCCCCCGCGCCCACGTCCTTGACGCCTCCATACGGGGCGAGGTCGCGACCGAGGTTTTCGTTCTGCGATTCACCAATGTCTTCGAGCGACGCCACGGTCGCTTCGTCAACGTAGATGCGCAGGTTTTTGCCAGCGTTCCCCGTGTAGTCGTGAGACTTCACCGGCGACTTCCAGCCGATCTTGCGTTTGCCCGTCCGCATCTTCTTGATGAGGTCCGGCTTATCGACCGTCGTGTAAGTCACGCTGTAGTTCTTGTAGTTCGCTGCGGTTGTCAGATCGACGCCCGCAACTGTCGTGTGACCGCTCGCCGCACCACCCGTGAATCCGTCCGTCGCGTTGTACACGATGTAATACGGCAGCCCATAGGGGGTGAGGTTTTCGGTCGAAGAACTCGGCGCAGCCCATGCCTTTTCTTCCAACTCCTGCGCCAAGTCGATCATCGCACCTGTGCGCCGAGGGAGCAGGACGTTGGTAATCATGGACTTGCCGCGATTCATCAGCGCTTCGCGACGATCAAACGCCCAACTGGTGATCGCGTGTCGCCACGGGACTTGCAGTTGAGTCGTCAGATCGGGAATGCCCGCGCTGTCAGTGGCATCGAGGCCGACGTGGGACGCAGCGCCCGATGTCTTGTACATCAGATTGCGCTGAATTCCGTACCCGTCACCAAACATGACCTTGTCGGCTTTGAGCCACTTGCCCATCACTTCGTAGTCTTGAAGCTCTGCGGCAATCTGCTCGAACTTGTTTGGTCCGAGGTCACGCAGCGTCAACGCTACGAGATCGCCGTAATCATCGGCTTGAACAGTAACTGCCATTTGGATAACTCCTTATGAATCAGAACCCAAAAGAGCCGCTTTCCTGCAGAGGCTGCCCGCTTTGGAGAGCGTTAAACCCCGCTTCCCAAGTCTGCGCGGCGCGATCCAATCCCGATTCACCGCCGGATGATTTGCGCTGAGTCGGTCGGGCCTGCCGCTGCTTGGTTCGCTTGGCGGTCTCGTTCTGGAGTTCTTTTCTTGCAATGGTTTTGGAATGGCCGTTGGAAACCGACGCCAACGCGCGGTCGAGAATCTCCGCCCGGCTTTCGCCGGGGAAAATCTCCGCGAGTTTGTCGGCGGCTTGGAACACGTTCTTGCGAAACCCGTACTCCGGCGTCATGCGATCCATTCGATTGCTGTCGCCTTCACCGAGCAACGACTTGTATTCCTCACCCTTTCCATTGGCCCACGTGTCAAACTCTTTGATTTTTTCCAGATCCTGTTGCTGCGTGAGCAGCTGTTGCTGGCTTTGCGTATGACCCATCATGTCATTCACTTGCTGCTGCAACTGGGAGATCTGTTGTCCGTAATGCTGTTGCAGTTGCTGAAATTGTGATGCGTTGTGCTGGTTCATCGCGTCAAGCTGGCCGACGACAGATTCGTCAGCCAATTCCAAGCTTTCGCGGTCCATCTCGTACGGCTTGAACTCAGGTGGCGTATCTGCCACCGTCGCCTGCTGCTGTTCGGGCTGGGGCCGCATACGCTCGAACTCTGCTGCGGAGACTGCCGCAGCCAATGCAGCGTCGTTCGGGAACCTGGCCACGTTGGTCCAGTCCCAACCGAGTTGTGCTGCACGCTGTAGAATGGCCGCGTCGTATTTCGGCCCAGCGTCTTCGCTCACTTCTGGAGCGGATTCATCGGTGAATGCAGGCTGAGAACCATCATCCTCAACCTCTTCCCCGGATTCTTCGGACTCCACTTCTTCGGTGTCGTCCGGTGTTTCCTCTGATTCTTCCGTGTCATCTTGAACTGGCTTGCTGGGGTCTTGCACCGCGTATTCTTGCGACAACTGCTCCTCTGGAGTCAGTTCAGGTGCCTCATCTGTTTCGACCGCCGTATCCGCTTCGGGGTCCAAGTGTTTCTCGCCAAGCGATTCGATGAACATTCCGCAGACTCCGCTAATGCCAAAAGAAAAGAGGCCAGCGGCGAACGACGCCACTAGCCTCTGACTAGGCAGTGAAGAGTCAGCTTCTTGACGGGAGCAACCCCGCCTTCAGCCCACCGAAACCAGCAGCATGTCGCCGCTGGCCTCTGCTAGTTGTCAAAGTCTCGTTACCACTTATTACGGTCGCCATAGCGCAGCGCGTGCAACACCCTTTCGGCGACCCTGTTTTCTATTTCTTTGTAATGCGCGACTGTAAACGCCTCTGTCGCCAGCCGCTTATTCCACCACGAGACTATGCACACAATCCGAAAGTGCTGCATTGGGTGATAGTGGCAATACACCGATACGTCCTGTTGTGGGCATTCCGACTTCACGACGTCGCAAACAATGCGCTTAACGTCGCCCTGAAAATCTGAGAGATTGGACCGCCGCAACCCCAATCCACTGTAATCAATCGAACTCAGCGTTTTGTCTTCACCGCCATGCAGAACAGCCGTGTCAGCAGCCTCAGTTCCGCGCGTAACCCCGCACAACGCACCAAGCGACGCTACTGTTCTGCCGATGAATCTGCGTCGGTTCATTGTGTCACCAACTCAATCAATTCAAATCGGGCCATTTCCAATCGGCACCGCACAGAGTCCTCAAATGACTCCTGTTTCATTTCTGCTGGATCAACCTCAAAACTTGTCGTCCGATTTGGCTCACCCATGTCAACGTGAACTGTCCAGTTGGCGTTATCATGTGGGTCAACGGCGTTGACGCCGGTGATGTCCTTGTGTGTCTCTGCAAACTTCTTGAACAGCGGCCACACTCGACCGCGAAACTCGAACCACCGCTCGCCTGTGGCCATTCCCCTCACCCATAGTAGCTATTCCGAAAATGAACCCGATACGCCTGCCGGTAAGCCCTGTAATGCGACTTGTCTCGCATAATCGGCCGACCGTCCCGCGTATATTCGGTCCCACCAACCCCCAAGCGGGCATCTTCTTTCACCCGCTCCGCAATGTTCTCTCTGTCCACCGCCAACGACTCACAGGCCATCGGGTAGTTGCTGGGGTTTGTTGAGACCACGCCAGCCAGTGGACCACCATCTATCGCCCGCAACGTCTCACCACTATGCCTCAGCTTCCCGTCCTTCACACGCTCATGGTATTCGCTTGCTGTCATTTTGACAACGAACACTGTTCCACTTTGATTCTTGAATCTGTATTTTGCCATCAGTATGATTCTCTTGCAATAGCAAACTAAGCTGCCCCGCCTTGACCCATCAACTGTGCCATCATCTGCTGTTGCTGGTTATCTCCTTGGCGCGGGGTGATGTCGCGGCGGTTGTAGTTTCTGGTTGTCACGGGAGCCTGTCGTGGACGCTCGACTGCGGGGGAATCCATCGGGTTCACCTGAATCTGGTCGTTGAGAAGTTCGTCCAATTCAGGCAGGTCGCCATATTGCCCCACTCTGCGTAAGTATGCTCGCACATTTGCACCAATGCCCTGCTCGTGGAGCATCGGAATAATTGGCAAAATGTCTTCCGCCCAAATCTGACGGAGCATCGCCAACTGTTGACCGGACGTGCGGTCGGTCATCGATTCCGGCTTGATGTCGAGGTTGTACGAATTGTACTCGCCACGGCGAATGTCCACCTCACCGCCTTGCCCGTCCATCTGGTACGGCCAGCCGGTCTCGACTTCAATCGGTTGTCCCGCCCCGTTGTCCGTCCCCTCGATTCGTCTGACCACCGGAATCTGCACCAGCGGGTCATTCCACAGCCACCAGCCCGTGTCGGTCAGGACATTCTTGGTGAAGCGAATCACCGCACCCTGCATGGAACTCATGCGCTGGCTCGCGCTCCCCGCCAACAGCTTCTCCTGCCCCAACGTATCTGCACCAGTAGATAATCCACCCAGCGTGTCGAGGTTGCCGCTGAGGTAGCTGAAACGATCCGACGCATGAATCGCGAACGCCAGTGTCGCTTGGTCCGCACCCCCAAACCGGATTTCTTTGATTCCTTCCGGGCTATTGACGCGAATTACCTGCCCGTCACCAGATCGCGTAATCCGCTGCCCGTCTTCCACCGCATTTCCTGAAACCGCCGTGACAGTTTTCTGCCGAGCCGCCTGCTCTCCCAGCTTGTTGTACAACTTGTTCGTCAGGTCGTGCATATCCCGCCATGATGCAACGGGGGGCAAAGGCATGAAGTTATTGGGAACCCACGCAAAGCCGAGCATATGGTACGGCCCGTTCTCCGGGCCTTCCCAATCGGTCACACGCAACGGCTTGCGGGCATCTTCGGAGCCGAACGTGTAAATCTTCTGTTCGCGGGGCACCCAGATGTCCCACAGAGTCACACGCTCCCCGTAGGAATCCTCATGCAAGGGTGTCATGCTGCGGGAAATCTCAGCCACTTCCCCCTTTTTGCCGTTGAACTCGTCGTGCAGTTCTTTGACCGCCTTGCGATCATTTGCACTGTTGCTCTTGACGTCTTCTAAATCGACTTCGTACTTGTTTCCGAAGAACCGAGCTTGATCCCACCGCGTCGCTCCCGACTCATACACCCAGTCGTCCAGATCGACATTATCCACAAACGGCGTGTTGCCGTCGTGCAGGAACCCGTCGAACTCCGCACGATCTTCTCCCGTCACCCCCACCTTGACGATACCCGCCCCAAATAGCGCACCAATCACTGCGGCGCGGAGCGTGTCTTCCAGTCGGATGCGGAGAATGATTTCGTTCAGCGCGTACTGGAATTCTTCTGCTGCGTCACGAAACCCGATGTGAGAAGTGACCACGCGCACCTGGGGCGCACGGGCTGCGAGGTGCTGGGTGTAGATATTCACCGCCAACTCAATCAGGTTGACGGGAACATTCTGACGACCGCCCCCGGTCGTGTAATGCGTACCGACGTACTGCTTGACAGCCTGTAGCCGGTTCTTGCGGTAGTCTTCCAGCGATGCGTGCGATCGCTTGACCGATTCCCGCAGCTTGTCAAATTGCTTTTCCATTCAGGGTGCATCCACACCCTCTCGCTGAATGAATCCCCATTATCACTAAATTTGTTTGCGCAACGCAAGGTCGCTTACACATAGTCCCGCCAGTACGATGGCTGATCCGCCATCTTCCGCAATTGCTCCCTCTGATTCCGCCGCCACTGAAACGAACCCAGCTTCGCCTCTTCCGGCCTCTCCTCCGGCTTCGGGGCCGGAATGTCCTCAACGCCAAACCACGCCAGCGCACACGCAATCGCCGAGTCACCGTGCCCCTTGCCCTTTGACCCGTCGTCCGACGTTCCCTGCTCGGCCGCGTGAACCAGAATACCACCCTTGAAGAAGTATTGCCCGCACTCCGTCACGATGCGACCGGACTTGATGACGCACTTGTCCATCGCAATCGCCTGCTCTAGGTTGGACAGCACCTTTTCGCCCTTGTCTTGATTCTGGTATCCCGGCTTGTTGGTTTTTTTTCTGAAGTCACTGTGGCCCGATTCGCGGTAGTACAGATTCGGATAGCTGGCGCGCAGCACTTCGCGAATAAACTCCGTCCCACCACCCCCGGCATTCACTTCGGGAACCATGTAGGCGTGATGAAACCACTTCCCCATCGCAACAGCCAGTTTGGCGAACTCCCACGGCTTGATTTTGTTGCTACTGAACTCAGCCACTTGATGCCCCGTGTTTTTGTCGATCACCACAATCGCCGAGTAGGCCGAACCCGTGCCGCGTGAAATATCAACCCCCATCGAGTAGTGACCTTCCGGTACAAGCAGCGCGCCTTCACTGTTGACGAGGCTGCACCACAACTCCACGTTCCCGGAAGCGTGCTTCATAAAGTACGGCTCTAACGTGTCTTCGTCGTATTGAAGTTTTCCCCTGATAACCGGGTCTTCTGTCAGACCTTTCGCCTTTTGCAGAATGTCGCCGCTGAACAGCCGGGACGTGGCACCACCGAAATCCTTGTCCAGTTCCGCTGCGATGGAAGCGGGGGATGAGTTTGGACGGCGGCACTCGAAGTCGTAATACGGCGACCGCATCTTGCCGTCGAGAATGAACTTGTAGGCGTAAGGATGCTTGTACTTGGGGTCCAGTTTTTCCAGTTTGCCATCGTGAGACGTGTAAAGCCCTGCCGCCTTTTCCGCATCGTCCTTCCAGTCGATGTCGATTAACAACCGGTCTTTCGTGTCGTCCATTACCGCATCGTAGAACGCACCGGACTGGCCACGTTTCTTATTCGGGGTGGAGACGTAGACGCGGGAGCGGGTGACGTGTTGCACAGAATCCATCACTTCCACGTCTTTGCCGACCGGGAAGGAATGCAGTTCGTCCATGAACCACCACAATTTTCTTCCTCCACGGCCCATGTTTCCGCCGGTCGCAAAGCCGGAGATCGTCGAACCGTTCCGCGCATTGACGATTACATGCGTCTTCGTGCGGTGATACCAGTCCACCCCTTCCGTCCCCCGCATCCACAACGGCAAACGGTTGATGATGAACTTGATCTTGGAGAACAGCGAGTCGGGGTTTTCGGGATCGTCTACGGAGTTCTCATCTTTCGACGACATGCCGATGTGCGTCTGGTCGTGGAATCGCCAGTCCCACTCAGCCAGAGCAATGAACATCCAAGTTGCGCCAGTTTCGCGAGATTTGAGCACGCAGATGTCGCGCTTGCCCAAGTCCTTGACGGCCCGCATGACGACGCGGTCTTGATAATCGCGAGTCAGAAACGGAATCTCTTTGGCTGTCTCGCCCCACTTCGTATCCTGCTGCCAAGTGGCTGCGTCTCTCGGTTCCAGCAACCAGTGCATGAGGTTGAAGTAGTAGAGCGGGTCGCGCGAGCAGGCGATCCACACCTCTTGCCGGTACTCTTCGTCGTAAACGCAGCGTTCGAGAACGTGCTTGCGCCATGCGACGTGAGCAGCAGGGTTCTTTGGGCAGTAGCGTTTGTAGAATTCGTTAGTCGCCAATCATCTCAGCCGGTTCTCCCTCTCGCCATGCCGCCAAAATTGCCTTATCCAGTCGTGGGCCCAATTCTTCCATAATCCTTGAGACTATTTCCCCGATGAGCTTCGACCTCACCTCCGCCACCACATGACGTGGGTCCATCGACAAGTCCCTATCAGAAATCTCCCCCTGAAAGTGATGCGATCTGGACATTTCGCTTTTCCACGACTCAACGAACGAAGCACTCATCCAATCACCTCCTTGCAATGAGGACAACGCGGTTCCAGTTTATCCAGCCTCTTGAAATGCTGCCGCTTGTCGTCCTCCAACGCACGTTCCGTTTCCTTCCCCTTGTTCCGCTTGTCACTGGTAAAATACTTCATGCACGTCGAGATAAACGTCGAGCGATTGTCTACCGCCCATTCAAGAATGAATTGTGCGGCACTCGACGGAGGGTCTGGCAGCAAGTCTTTCCCTAGATTCGAGTACGCCCATTGCAGGTCACGCTCGAAGTCTTCCGAATCTGCCAGTGCGTCGATATTCAGTTCGTCGCTCAATTGTCGCTACCGTCTCCGTCTCGCTTACCGAAGAAGAATTCCGCATCGCTCATTCCGCCACTGCTTGTCGCTACAGGCTCTTGTTTGTTCTCGCTGACCCACTGCTCATACTGCGACTCGTCCACCTGAAAGCCTTCCAGTGTAATGACGCCACAGTTGAAAAACGGTGGCTCTTGCCCGTCTTTGTAACTTGGCAGTTCGGCATACTTGAATCGCCGCAGAAAGTTACGCGCGTAACGCTCAACATCCGCCAGGTACTTTACCAACAGTTCCTCACCCATCACCATTGCGTCACGGCGAGAAAAGTCTACTCGCATTGAGGCAGTCTTGTAGGGGTGGTCGAGGCCAAGTACACGATCAGCCCAAGCAATCCATCGCATCTCCGGCCAATGATATAGACATGTCATGCGAGCGGAGATGTTGTCTTCGGGCGTCAACAAACCCAAGTCTACCGTTCCAGCCCGCCTAATAATCTCCGACTCTTCGCCAAATGTCCGCATGCGTCATTCCACCCAAAATGTCGAAAAACGCCTTGTTTTTCTCGAAGGGCCAAATTGGCACTTCGAGAGATTTCACAACTCAATGAACCCGTCATTCACCACGTCCACTCCCACCGCAAACTGCTTCACCTGTGGATTATACCCAGAAGCGCAGAAGCGGTCATAGCCGTATGTGATCGGAATACGCTTACGCTCGTAGATGAACGACCTGTACCACGCGACGACCTCACCGTTGTAGTCGATCATCCCTTGATACTCTGTCCCCAACAACTGCTCACGGGCGCGTAGTTCGCGAATACCCGCTTCCCACTCTGCGACACGTGCGTCGTCTACCAGTATTTCCTCTGGCAATACCCCGTGTTCTTCAAGGAACTCGCGGCAGAGTTCGCCGCAGTCTGCCTGCATGCTGATTGACACGACTACTCCTTCAGCATACTGGGAATCACCAACAACGCCTCTTTGCCGGTTTCGGTGTTGCGGGCCAGAACCTCTGCGTGCCCATTTGCCTCTAACTGCTGGAGCGTGCGGACAATAGACACCGACATACGCACGCCTTCAGCCAGCGACGAGACACCCGATTCTTCGACAAGCGACTCCAACATCGCCAGAGTTTTGTCGTCGAATGAGATTAAGATACGCTTCCCCATTGATTCACTTTCTATATCAGGTATGATACCTCCTGTGGAATTCAATGCAACCGCAAAGTGAGACAGGCCAATGACAACACGCAGAACATTTATCGGCACGGCACTCGCAGCGATCCCACTGGTCAAAATGCTGCCGCAGTTGCCGGAACCCAAACCAGACACATACACGATTGGTTTGTGCGACGAACCAATCATTGCAATCTCACTGGACCCGTTGCTCGTCACGTTTAACGGGAAACCGGCCACAATGACACAGGACGGCAAATGGACAAAGTGCCGCATGTTTGATGACGAGTGGCTATTTGCGATTCGCTTGAGGCAGACGGCGAATTATGCCGTCGATGTTGACTACGTGGCCTACATGAGCAACATCACCGGCGTTCCTGTATGTGAGCAATTTCGCAAGACGCATGGATAGGAGGCATCGCCATGAACAATTGCGTCATCTACGCCCGCTACAGCCCGCGACCGGAAGACTGCGACTCCATCGAAGTTCAAGAGTCGTTGGCGATGGCTCGCTGTGAGCGGGTGAACCTTCGCCCGGTCGCCCTGTTCTTCGACGAGAACACGTCAGCACGCAAAGTCAAACTGCGAGACCGAAGCGGCGGGAGCCAGATGCTGGCGTACATTCGAGAGAACGGCATCCAGCACATCGTCACCAAGTCGCTCGACCGTATGTTTCGCAACACAATCGACGGCTTGACCCAACTGGAAGAATGGGCCGAACAGAGCGTAATGCTCCACGATGCAGCACGAGGGGTTTCCGTGGACGTGGAGAACCCAGATAATGAATTCATCGTGACCATCCTGCTCGGCGTGTCTCAGGCTGAGGCCAAGCGCACGGCACGTCGCACCAGTGAGGCGATGCAGCACTACCAGAAGCAGGGGCGGCGAATGTCTCGCTACCCTGATTTCTGGTCAACAGAACGCGGCCAGTCTCTCGCACCAACGGTTCGCCAGTGGAAGCAGGACGAAGCGTTGAGCTATCGGGGGATTGCTGAGAGATTGAATGAGCAGGGTTATGATCCACCGAACGGGAAGGGTTGGTATCACGGGATTATTGGGAAGTTGTTTCAGGAGACGGTATGAGAGAATGGAATTCAAAGTAGTCGAAGCTCACGAGATTGTCTCCCAGTGCCTGCGATACATGGTCCGGTATCCGGTTCAGGAATGCGTTTTCCCTCGGCCCGGCAAGCCACATCCGGTTGGTATTCCTGATGGCTGTTTGGTTGTGTTTCTTGATATCAGTCACATGGACAACCCGGACGTTCCAGATGATTTTTGCAAGCGGGCTGGTGGTGCAAAACGATCGCATAGCAGTGCCCGTTTCTTGGTTGACATCAATAAACTGCGTGATGCGGTTTTGCATGATGGGATGCGATTTGTTCTGGATGAATTAGGCGAAGCGGTAGAACATGCCCTTGACAGAATTGAGTTTGCCGACCCTGAAACCGGGCGTGTCGATTATCCCGATGACTTCACGGTTTTCAAGTATTACGTTCCGAATGTTGAATCAGAGGAATCGGCATGAGCGTTGAACTGGACCGCAAGGTGGCGGAAGCGATTGGGGTTGAGGGTGAATCCGGCCCGCTGATGAAAGTCACGGACGACAACGGAAACATCACGAAATTCATACGTGGCTTCGCGGACGGCCGGAACGTCTCGATGTTTCACCCAAGCAAAGACCTAAACGATGCGTTCTGGGCAGCGGAGCAAGTCAGCGACTTCATCCACGTCTCCAAGAATGAAGCAAGCAATGGTAGATATGAATCATCGCTACAACCGAATGTCTGGGGCATTCTTGCTGACACTCCGGCACTGGCCCTATGCAACGCCATCATCGCATTAAAGGAGCAGGCATGAAATATCTATTTATCGGTGGACCACGGGATGGAGAACGGTTTGAGATTGAGGGGGCGGCCCCGTATCGGATTGGCGAGTACAGATTGATAGCTCAACTCGTGCTGGGCGACAAAGCGTACGGTCACACAGCAATGAGCTATATGGAATTAATCGCCCAACTGATTGAGCGGTATCCCGAACCGGAGAAGCCGGACGCATACAAGGTTACTGGACCGTCGCCACTTGATTCCATCGGCACCGAAGAGGAATTGGCCGGCGACCTCGACGCGATTGGCAATTTGGTCGAGCGGTATTCCGGCCCTGAATCGCTTCAAGACAAAATGGTGGAATGCCACAAAAAACTTCAGGCGTTCCGCGAGGCCCGCAAGCAGGCCATGGAATCGTGTCTGTCAACAGGACCGTACGCCCCGCCCGACAACCTGTTTACGGCGTCCTGTGGGTGTGTGCTGGACGTGAATGGCTCGTCGGTTCGTTGCGAGAACATTGTTAGTCCGTGCGACTATTTCGGCAGTCTGCGGCCTTTCGATGGAAGCCGTGCCGTATGGGACCACTACGACGTTGTGTCTGCTGAATGGCGAGCGAGCCAGAAATCCGCAGCAACCCAACTCGTTGACATGCTTCGGGAGTCCGGTGCAACCCATTACATCGAGAATGCATCTCTCGGAGCAGACGTAGTGGAACGCCTCGAAGTGGACACGAGCAGTAGCCAAGTCACCGTGACGCCACCTGCGGGCATGGACGGCTCCCCAATCACGTTTCGTTGCGTACCGTCGAGTGAGGGAGTGAATAAACCGCTCGAAGTCACCGAAATTCGCGTTGATGAAGCGACCGACGAGGCTGGTGAACCAACATTTCGCCGTGAGGCAGATGAGAACGGTATTCAGTGGATTGCAATGTCGAAGCCACTCAGTCCGTGGGAGCGGGAGATTCAGCAGGCCGTCAACAAGCGGTCGCAGGAGCACCGCGAGGAAGTGGAAGCCATCGCTGCGAAGTACGACCTTCCGCAGTTGATGGATGTGGTGGCGTTCGAGGACGAGACGGTTGCCGATTCCGCCGAACCGAAACCGGACGGTACTTTCGGTGGCGTGCCGATTGTCTGGAAACAGGGGCTGGGGCCGGATGATGTCGAAGTGCTGCCGCCAATCGCGTCCACGAAGGAATCTGGGAAGGATTCGGAAGTGGAGTTCAACATCCGTGATGAGATTGTGTGCGACTTCTCAATCTGCCCAGATTGCAACGGCACCGGCCAAATCGTTCTGTTCAATACGGTGGAACCGTGCAAGACGTGTCAGCCAGCGAATTGAGTTACACGCGGAACCAACGGAGGCAGGGGAATGAGTGAGTACGGAGAACCGTGGGACGTCCAGCAGGATGCCACGTCGAAGGTGTTTCACTTGGGTTGCAAGGACAACGAACTAACCAAGGGGTACGGCCTTTTTCTTGACGGGCGTCGTGCAGTAATTCTTTGCAATCGCAATCGCGAACTAATGGACAGGGTCGCAGCCTGCGTCAACGCCATGCGATACGTGACCGATCCAGAGAAATTCATGGGGCACATTCGCTCGGCCATCCGAGAGCAGCATTCGATTGGTGGCATTTCGGAGCATATCGCTAAGGCGACAGAGTGCGGGGACTTCGAGGTTTACACGTGAACCGGACAGCCAGTAAGGGGTTTCCTTACGGTTATTCTTACTGAGTGCGAGGAGGAGAGATGTTCGGACTGAAAAGGGCCAACTCATATCGCCAGCACATTCTCAAAGAGATTCACGACAAGCACGCGCAGAAGAAATCGCAGGATGCTCGCATTGTTGCCGACTCCACCGAACTGGCTTCAATCATCGGCCTGTCAGACAGCGACATCAGGCAAATGCACGAACTGCAAGTGCACGTAAACATTCCAGAAACCCCGTGCTATCTCGCCGCTGACCATCTCGGAGAATGGCAATACGTCCTGCGCCTCGGCTGCGGCCCAATGCATGGCTGGGACTACAAGTCGTATCCTGAGTGGCGTGAGGAAGCCAAGCGGATTCTGCGGGAAGGCTGGTCTGACCCGCCAAAAATCGGAACCATTGGTTCCGAAAACTGACCTTGAGTACCTCTTGCGGAGAGAGTGAGTATGAGTGAGGGCAAGTATCGCATGGATGTCGTCTATCCGCTTGGCCAATTCGACATCACCGCAATGGATGTAATCATCGAAGACGCAGTTGGAAAAGAAAGCGAATCCAGTGGCGGAGGCATTGGTGGTCGCGACCTGCAATTCTACTTCGACAGTGAGAATGACCGCACAGTCGCGGCACTCGCTGTTGCGTCAATTCAAGACCACCGAATCGACGTTGTTCGACGAACCGACTTGGACCCGCCGCGCGCCCCAGCACTGGAAAATGAAGCGTGATTTCTGCGCGAAACTGACCTTGCACCCACCTTTGTAAAAACTACAATCAGCGGTGCACGGTTCAGCCGACAATACATTCGAGCGACTTTCGCTCACCCCGCCTGCTGGACTGTGCAAACCCACCTTGGCGGGGTTTCTTATTGCTACGGAGAACTGATTGAGAGAAAGCTACCACGCAAGGCGTGCGACCCCATGACACCCAGCGACTACATGCCGGTCGCCCACATCCAGTTCGTTATCGCAAGGCATGTAACGAAGCCCAGTAAGAAGCACAGCCCCCCGCCGGGGAAATTTGAGGCGGGCCGGTAAGAAACGGTAGCGTCGTGATGATGCAACCTGAACCCTAAACGGGAACCGGATAACAAAATCGACGGCTGAACAACAGCGGACCCTGGGAAACGTGGTAGCGATGGCCAAACGCGCCGCGCCCGTGGCAATACCTACCCAGTCTCAATCATCAAGCACCCGTCGTGAGGATGCCGTCAGCCACAAAGCTGTCCTGACAGTTGCAGCGACGTTAAACAACTGCGGGGAAGGCACCTTTGGCGCTCTGGCCTCGTTCAGCACCACAACCCCGCACAAGCGACGTCAGAGCCTCTGAAAACACGTCAGCATTACCCAGCTTCACAGCAACAAGCGACAAGACACAGCGAACACCACCCATCTACCAAGCAGTCAGGCGGAAATTACCCATTGTGACAGGCGAAATTGAGGCGATTGGAGGGAGGTTAACTAGGGGTGTCACATCGCGACCGGGGTGGGGTGACGGTCAAGAATCGGGAGTCGCGGAAGCCTGGGGGTCCCACCCGTCGAAATTGCTCGCAAAACAGCGGTGTGTCGCAACGTGTTGGCATCAATAGCTTTGCGGTGGACGCAAACGTGCGGTTGCATCCATATGACAGCATGAGGCTGTGCGACTGGGTGCTGATGGCTGCGTGCAGCAGGGCCGGGCGTCGCCTGGCGGATCGGGCATGTGAGTGCACGCGCGGTGAGTTATCCCCCTGCCATCTGTCCACATTTCGAACAATGTGTTCGATATTGCAACACTTTCCGCTGTGCTGCTCGCTTTGTTGACTCGATTCTGTCTGGTGTATGTGCGCGAAACTACACACGTAGCGCGCGCGTAGCGCACAGTCCTCATAGGAACTCGCCCTGCTTCCCGCCTGTGTGGCGTTTGGGTGCCGAATACCGCAATCCGGGCGAATCCCGCTGTTCTTGCCAGATTGGCAGCCCTGAGAGGCCGCAGGAGCGACGATTGGACGCTGGCGTGAGGTGAAGCACGTATGAATTCGGGCCGATTGCCTGCTGTAATGCAAATCGAGACTACTCGCCTGCTGCCCTGTTGAGAGTCTGCTTGATCCACGCTGTCAGGTCTTTGGCGGCACGTCGGCTACCTGCTCCGGCTTGCGACCAGGGCGTCTCGTAGAGTCTTTGGACCAATCCTGAACAGCGCACAGCGAAACAATCCGACTGCCGTCGCCTAGCTCCACTGTCTCCACCTCTCCGCGAGCTATCGCCATTGAGAGAGTCGAGCGATTGACACCTGCTGATCGGGCAGCGCCTGAGATTGATGCGTATTGTGCAGGATCGATTTTCATGCTGATATTGTAGCGTGGAAATTATTTTTGTCAAATCGTCAATTTTTATGTGATTGCCCCTTGCAATTGTTGACGACTTGTCAATAATGGTGTGCATGCAAAACAAAACCCGCCACGAACTGAATCGCAGCGGGCAATGTATTCGAGTGTCGGAGGGTTGGCAGAGTGGCCGAATGCAGGTGACTGATAATCACCCAAAGCGTCTCATCAGGGCGTTTTCGCGGGTTCGAATCCCGCACCCTCCGCACTCGTTTAGTTTATCGGCCAGCGTGACTGATTTCAATACCCTTTTGACTGGGAGGGTTGGACAATGTATTTCGCTGGCAAACATTGGGGGCAATTTCGCACATTCAAAGCAGAATACGACGACGGACGTCCTGCGATTGCGTGCTGGCCTATCGATAACAACCGCCCTTGGTTTGTGATTTCCGTGGAACGATGGCTCACAGAGCGTCGAGAGGGAAATATCTACCCATCCGTATAAAGCGAAACCAATAACGCGCCCAATCATTCGGCGCATCCCCCTGCCGCTTGCGGCGACACTATGAAAGGCTTGACGTTATGACTGACAACGAGCGATACAGTGCAATCCTGAAGCTGGCGGAGGAATTTGGCGATCCACGCCAGCAGGCTGAGGTCGGCAAGCACTTATGCCTGAACGCGGCAGAATACATCAGCCCACCCAGCCTGCAAATGTTTGTAACGGCCCTGACCGATCGCCAGCGTGACAGAAAAGCCACCAACTAAAACGGCCCGATCTTGACCATCGAGACGAGCCTACACAATCCCAACTGATACCAGAAAGGTTACCGCAATGACAACCACACAACTACTCGACGCAATCCGTGAGCATTCCGGAATGGACGACGACCAGATTCGAGAAGCTGGCGAACACGGCGCTGATGCCGGTTGGCCCGGATTCACCTACCACATCGAGACCTGCAAGTTCTTTGCAAAACATCAATCCATGATTGCCGAAATGGTGAAAGATATGGCAGAAGAATTTGGGCAAGACCCGATTGCGTTCGTCGCCAGTTTCAACTGCATCGAGGACGACCGCGAGACTCGCGACGAAATCGGGCGATGCCTGTACGGCTCACCAACCGATGACGATACGACCGTTCCGAACGCGCTCGCATGGTTTGCACTAGAAGAGGCCGGCCGTTCGCTCGACCGCTAACGATTCGCAACCAATGCGCCCGAATGTCGGGCGCATTGGAAAACCAAACTCAAACCGCTGTACACTGGACACAAACAAAAACCGCCAACGGAGGAAAGAACGATGGCAGTAATCAAAGTCATGCACAATAACCTCGGAATGGGCAGCGCGTCGCCTTTGTGCCAAGCAAAATCAGGGCGGGAAATCTGGCACGAGACGAACGATGGGCATTGGTTCGCCGTCTCACCCGAAGACATGCAGGCAGTCCGGTACGGCGAGTACATCGACCTAAAACGCCCAACGGATGCGGAAATGCTGGAAACAGCGTGGGCAATGTTCGAGTGCTGGAATCACAACGTCAGAAAAGCGGATGGTATTTACGATCCGCATAAAGATGGCGGCCCTGGAATGGATTCTGCGGCAGTCGCCGAATGCCGAAAGCGCGGCATCGACGTATCCGAAATCGACGCAGCGATGGCGAAAGTACGCGGACCGTTTGCGTTGGCGTCTGCGTGGAGCGAGTGATGGCAAGCGGCGCGAAAAACAGCCAGGCGAAACTAACCGAAGCAGACGTTCGCGCTATCCGGCTGCTGCACGAACATAAAATCTACACCGTTGCCGAGATCATGCACCGCTGGCAGATCAGCAAGGAATCGGCGTACAACATCATCGGACGCCGTAGTTGGAAACACGTAAAATGAAACCAAGCACAACACCCAAGAACGCCGATGCCTCAATTCGCCTGCTCGATAATGGGTGGCGAGTCCTGCTCTACAAGAACCAACTTGGCACATACACTGCCGTCGCCAAACGCGGCGACCGGCGTTTTGTCGTTGACGATGCGACACCCAGTCAGTCGATGTATCGCCTCGCCGAAAAGGCAATCGGCAACATTGTGAAATAATCTTTCCTCCGTCCCGTCGTCGCTTTGCTCGGATGCACTATAAATCTCGTGCGCGGGCGGCGGCGGGCGGTTTCTTGAACTAATGAGGGGAATTGACCGATGACACACTCACCAGGACCGATGGAGGCGAAGGCCAATCAGCACGAGCTATGGAACCTCGTCAAGGATAACGAGCCACTGATCGAAAGCTACCTGATACCAGATCCCGAAACCGAAGGAACAGCCCGCCTACTCGCGGCATCGTACACGTCCTACGACAAGCACTGCGGACCACATGCGGTTGAATGCGCTGAACGTGACTTGCTGGGCGAGGCACTGGACGTGGCGCGGCGACTACTCCGCATTGGTGAGGATGGCGAGATCCCCATAACGCTGATTGAGGATGCCCGCGCCGTACTCGCCAAATTGGAAGGAAAGTGATGCACACAATGGATATATTCGACTTCCAAACACAACACCCAGAATTCAATCGAATCACCGAGCAGGACCAGGACCACCTCACATGCTACTGCGGCGCAGTCGGCAAAGTCGTGCAGCGTGGCGAATGGGAAGAACTGGAGATCATTGCGGAAGGTGACGGACAGCATGGCGAATAATCATTCGGTACACGCGGAACCCGCCCAACCAGGCGGGCTTTTTCATGCGCACGTCGAACTAAGCAGCTTTCGAGAGTTGCGACGCATCGAACGTCATCCCCCTGGCCTTCTCCCGAACGTCGTAATAGCGCTCTTTGGGCGGCTTGTTACCGACTGCCGACAGCAACAGCAATTCCATGCTGACATTGTCGTGCTCAACTTCAATAATCGACCGCACGTTGGAAACCAGTTGCCGAATCCCCTTGATTTTGCAACCCACCATCTCGCCGGTTGCGTCCGAAACATAGATTGTCAGGATTTCGTCGATCCGCTGTGCGTGCGCAATCTCATCGGAGAAAAAGACGGTCAGGAAATCTCCGTCTCGGAAGTATTGCGGCGTGCCATCGAACTCGCCGACGTCGTGTGTTTGCAGGTACTCTCTCAGGGTCATTTCGCTCTCTGTCACATTGCTTGCCATAACAGTTCCTCGAATGTGAAGGCCACGCTAGTTGCCTGCCGATTTAATCAGGACTGATGCGGCCAGCGCCGCAATCGCAATTAGAATGCTGACCCATGAACGAATTGCATTCCAACGCTCACGGTCGCGTGACTCCTGCCTTGCGGCATCGTTTTCTGCCCGAACTCTTTCGATGATCGTCATTTCTTCGTGTTCCCGTGGTGTCTTGGCCGGATACCACTCAACAAACTCACCACAATCGATTGAGACATTGATGGACTCGACCGCTGCCACCGATGACTTCATGGACGAATCGCCAGAAAAGTTGCTTGCGTTGGCACGGCACAGAAAACCAGCAACAAACTTCTTCCCTTGGCTTGCGTAAACACCATCATTCCGCGCGCGTTCGTCTGCTGAACGCGGTTCACTCGTAAGCATGTCTCGCACGCTGAGTAGTCCACAATCGCGGCACTTCCTCATCTCCATTTCTGTCTCCCGACCTTGACGAAAAATGGCCGGGAGAATTACCATGCGTGTACCACCAGCGCACGGATTCTCTCGGCCAGAGATCATTGAGAGATCATTGAAAGCCCGGCAGCTACCAACTGCCGGGCTTCAATCGTATTAGGCGGTTGAGTGGGCCGTCAATCCCGCCTCACCACCAACCGCTTCGGTTGCGACTTCAAGAAAATCACCAACCCAACCCTTGCAACCGCAACTATACGCAGTTACACTACCCGCACAAATGGAGTTGTGACCCGCCAAGACGGCGAAACCCAATAGGTCACACGATGCAGCCTTCACCTTCCAAACCGCTCGCCCACTCCGCGCATAAAATGTGGCGACACCAGGCCAACCTCCGCGAACACCGCTCTCTATGGTTCGCGTTGAGAACATCGCTCTAGGGCAATGCTCCTCCGTGTGACGATTCTGTGAAGAATCTTCTTTGATCTCGTACTGTACTAGCGTACGATGGTTGGTCCACTTCTCTGCGGGCTGCCGCATCGACGCGGTGATTCACATGGTTGGCAAGAAGCAAATCATAGGCGTTGAAAAACGCGCTGGGGCGGGGTATCATCCGCTCTTAACAAAAGGCGAGACCGCCGGAGGGACTAAGCTCCGACGGCCTCTGTCACCAAGCATCCTTACTCAAGATAAGGACGCAAGATGCATAGAATTTCAATCGGCGACTCGTGCGCCGTTTCTCTTGGCCACTCTCTCTTGGCTTCCCAGTCGGACGAACCCGCGCTACCGGTCTGTTCGCTCCGACCGATCCGGCCACCTTAATTCAGCGCAAGAAGAAAGCCGCGTCAATCTTGGCGGAGCGAAGCGGCTTGATTCTTGTCTCATTGACTCGACGTTTCACAAAACCCAAAAGACAGGGCAGGCTCAACGTGCGTATGCAGGGTACGGGACTAAAAGTCCCGTGTCAATACAAAAAGCCGCGCCCTCCGAAGAATTTTGGCACCAACCATCATTCGGCCCGATTGCAGTCGGGCCACAGTCACGGAAGGACGCGACGCAATGGATACTAGTAACAACAACCCGAAAAGCAAACTCAACTCGCTGGTTTCGGCCCTGCTTGTGGGATTTGAAGAACACTTTGACGAGACGGCAGCAACAGAGTTAGGTCGCGGTTTGGCAACAGCGATTCGCCACTTGCCAGCAGTTATTCAGCAGTACGTTGGCGAGCCAGAAGCGAAAAAACCTAACGTCAATATAGAGGCATTGGCAATCTCGTACGCGCTCGAATCAAAGGGCAAACTCAGCATCCCCCAGATCGCCGACCTTATTGACGTCAGCCACACAACACTCTATCGGAAGAAGGATTTTCGGGTGATTCACGAAATGGTCGTGGCCGAACGAAAACAACAGGCGGTCGAAATTCAATCCGGAATCATCAACAGTGACGGCACTGTGGACGGGGTGGTTTAGCGGGTGTCACTGACACCACGGAAGCTCAGTGCCGGGGCGTATTGGGGCGTACTCCTGTGCACGAGCAAGTGAAAAACTAGCGGAAAACATAGAGTTTCAATTTGAATGTTCAGCAGGCGACATATCCCTCAACCTAGCGCGTCTGCCAATTCCGCCACTTGCGCTCTACTCTGCCATTGTAGTGTCAAACACAAATTTGCAATCTGCTACCAAAACTGCTTGACACCACTTTTGACACCTTGATACTGTCGTTTTCAGTTGGCACCTGCTGTTGGGTGTCAGTGACACCACTGCTTGAGGGGGCAGGTGATGGCGGATTCTAACAAACCAAAGAAGCCATATCCAGAGTTCCCCTTGTTCCCCCACGCGACCAAGCGGTGGGCCAAGAAGATACGGGGCAAGCTGCACTATTTCGGTCCATGGCGTGATCCTGATGGTGCCTTGGAAAAATACCTGCAACAGAAGGATGCACTCCACGCTGGCCGCACGCCGCGATCCGTCGATGGTCTGTCACTGTTGGACCTTTGCAATAATTTCCTCACAGCCAAGATGTCGCTGCTGGACTCTGGCGAACTCTCGGCGCAAATGTTTGCCCGCTACTTCCGCGCTTGCGAAAGAGTGCAGGCCCGATTTGGTAAGAACAGGTTTGTGGACGATATCACCATCGTTGAGTTTAATGAGCTTCGCTCCATCTTGACAAAGGACAAGAGTCCCGTCACTGTGCGCAATGATGTGCGGGACATTCGGTCGATTTTTAAGTATGCCCACGATGCCGGGCTTATTGATGAGCCGGTGAGGATGGGGCCGAATTTCAAGCAGCCATCCAAGTCTGTACTTCGCAAGGAGCGGACACGCCATGGGCCTCGCATGTTTGAACCCTCGGAACTGCTCGCCATCCTCGAAGCGGCCAATCCTGCGATGAAAGCCATGGTTTTACTGGGTGTCAATTGTGGGTATGGAAACACGGACGTTGCGAGCCTGCCGCAATCAGCGATCGTAGACGGCTGGGTGGACTTCCCCCGCCCCAAGACGGGAGTTGGTCGGCGATGTCCATTGTGGGACGAAACATCCAAAGCCATCAGCGAAGCAATAGCGATCCGCCCCAAGCCAAAGAATAAGGCCGACGAGAACTTGTGTTTTGTGACCATTCAAGGGAACCGCTGGACGCGAGTGTCGCCAGGCAAAAAAGACCCAACGAAATTCAGTAAGGTCGATTCGGTGGGGCAGCGGTTTGGGAAACTGCTGAAATCTCTCGACATCAATGGAAGGCATCGGCTCGGATTCTACTCGCTACGCCGCTGCTTCGAGACGATTGCGGGAGAATCGACCGACCAAGTCGCCGTCGATGCCATCATGGGCCACGCAGACCAATCCATGGCAGCCGTGTATCGCGAAAAGATCAGCGACCAGCGATTTCAGAACGTCGTCAACGTCGTTCATCGCTGGCTTTTTCAATCTGTGCACGCACAGATTTGAGAAATTCTTAAATTTTTATCTCTTCTACCCCACTTGATTTGCGTCGATGTGCATGGCGTGTGCACGCACAGATTCCCGATTTCGCAGGGATAGGTAGAGGAGACAAAAACATGAAAGACAGCGACCTACCAATTCTCAACATTGAAACCTATGCCCCTTATTGGTTCGTTCAACTCTACCAAGCAAACACAAGAGGCGAGCACGAGGTTGTGTCAGAGTCCCAGAAGAGGTTACGTGACTTGGGATACGACATTGTTTTGCGTGAACCGAAGGTGGCGATATGAGTCTGCTGTCGCCCCAAAAGGCCGCCGAGCGATTGGGCGTCAAGGCGTCCACTGTGATTGCATGGATCAGGACTGGTCAACTTGACGGAATGGACATGAGCAGGCAGCCCGGCGTTGGTAAGCCCCGGTTTAAGGTGTCGGAGGCAGCATTGATTGCGTTTCAGGAAAAGCGAAGAGTAGTTCCGCCCGCAAAAACCATTCGACGTAGACGGCAAATCAAGGGTGTGATTCAGTTTTTCAAGTAACCACGTCAGCCATGACAGCTACACCAAGTACGTCAAGTCAACGGAGTGAGAGAACAATGGGATCTGGCAGAATAGCAGTTGACGCCGCTATCGGTGGCCCATGGGAAATCTTGGGTGAGTTCATTGAAGCAAGTGGCCATGAAGATTGCAGCGGGCTTCGCCGGTATCTGGGAAGCGCTTTGGCTGAGAATGATTACGAACGATTCAACCGAATGCTTCCGACGACACGCTCAAAGTTCGATGCGTTGAGAACACGAATAGACACCTAACCCGGCAGCGGCACACACGGCGATTCGAGTTCGCCAGCCGGGCTTTCTGACAACAATCAATTCAGCGGTTCTCAATCAACCGTGCAAGCGAAGGGGGTAACAAAATGAACCACGGGGGCGAACGCTGATTGAGGGCGGGTCGTGCCCGGCACACATGGTCTCCGAAGCACTTTCGGCAGTTGCGCTGCGTAGCTACATCAAACGGACAAGCAGAGGACTGGGTTCGATTCCCAGCGGAGACCCTTTCAATGAAAATGTGGCGTGTGAGTATCGGCAACTCACTGTAACGCGGGGACGCAAACGCCGTTGGGAGCGGGAAACGGATGCTACTGAGAAGTTGTAACCCAGTGGAGTGGCAAGACCACCGAAGATTGTTTGAGTCAATCTCTCGTGCAACACCCTAACCAAGTACGACACCCCGACAAAGGAAAGTTGATAACTAAACCTGCCTTGCGAGTAACAAGGAACTCGATGGTAAGCAATCCAGGTGGGCGGCACGTGACGCTGCGGTTCGAGTCCGCAAATTGCTTCTTCTGACAACAATTCTCTGTCACCCCCACTTTGGGCGAAAGAGGTTCGCCCACCGAGACGCTACCGTTGCGCACTGAGGCTTCCGGATATGGGCAAACCATCGAACTGCAAATGTCCGGGAAGGGGCTTCAAGGAGAAAGGTGACCGATGGGTTGTCGTCAATCGTCGTGAGGGGCGGTCATCTCAACTGAAATGTTTGGAGTGTGGGTGGAAGTGGTACTCGAAATGTCGCTACGTCGCACTACTTGAAGACCACACAGAAAAGTCGAGATCGGGAATGACGGACAACGACATACTCAATCGCCTCAAAGACAAATCGCTTGCCGTGGATCAGGCAACCGGGCGTGTCAAATCGTTTTCGGCTCGATACCCCAACGGCAAGATTCTGCGTGAAATCGAGCGCGAGTCGGAAGGCAGCACTTACCAGTTTGTCGAGGTCACGCATCAGGGGATGCAAAAGAAAATCTCTGTTCACCGGCTCGTTTGGATGAGCGCCAACATGCGACTCGTTCCGGACGGGTTCGATGTCAACCACAAGCGAGGAAAGCGAGTGCCAAACCATAACGGCATTCACAATTTGGAACTCATGGAAAGCAGTCGAAACAGGGCAATGAACGCGATTGACGATCCAACGCAGGAGTACCTGCCTTTTTAACCAGTTGCGAAGGAACCCACACACGGCACGAAGAACGGAATCAAGACGGACCGACGAACCCTCACGATGGGGGCGTGCTGTGTTCTTTTCACAAGCAAGGAGTAAGCAATGCCTTTTGAATTGAGTGCAATCCATGATGGAACAATTGCGGCGAGAGACATGAATGATGGCGACGTGGGCGTGATTACTGCGTGGGGTGAAATCCACGGTTACGACGGACAATTGGTGCAGATGGCCCATGGCGACCGAATCGTAGTTCTTGGCGAAAGCAGTCACAAAGGGTGGAACGAGGCATCGGAACTTACTGAAACATGCCGCGTTCGCCTTCTCGAAGACGGCGAACAACTGACCTACCGTAAGCCCGATTGAAACAGCAAGGAATTACCCCGGCCTGCACGGCAGCAGCAACCGGTCAGCGGACGACCGGGCCGGGATTATGAAGCACAGCTGCACTCAGCAGGTGTCGTTGCCGCTGGATATCCAGTGACCTTCTCCTTCGGCATCCATGAGAGCGGGGGTATCTGCCAGTGGTTGAGTGCAGTTGTTTGGTTACACGCGGAACTGGAGGAGATGAGACATGGGATTAAGAGTTAAACAACGAGGTGATGGTTCTATTTGCGCGTCTGACATGCAAAACGGTGACTCTGGAGAAATTGTTGCGTGTGAAGTCAACAGCTACATCGGAAGTGTGGTGTGCCGCTCAGGCAAACGACTGGAGCGAATTGGGCAGCGAGATTGTGGGTGGGACGGCGCGGGCAACCTGCCGCCCAGTTTTCGCGTTCGCCTTCTCCAACCCGGCGACGAACTGGTCTACGAGGAGTAAGCCGTGACGTGGCTCATTGAATCCTTCTCCCACTACATCGGCCTGTGGTACGTCGCCATTCCGGTTTCATTATGGGCGGTCGCGCTCATTGGGTGGGTGATTACGAGGAAACAGTCGAAATGAACAATGACGAATTACGTCGCATCACTGAAGCGGTCAACCAATACAACCCGTCGCATGTCTTCGCCCTGTTCAGCGGCGGTGATGATTCGCTGGCGATGACGAGCATTGCCTCACAGCATCCAGCGTTTAGCGGCTGCGTCCACATCGATACGGGCATCGGCGTGTGGGACGATCCCGACGACCGCCGAAGTGTAGCAAGGAAGTTTGTTGAGCGAACGTGCGATGAGCGTGGTTGGCCGTTGAGGATATTCGAGGCGGTTGAAAACCGAAAGGGCGACGGCACACCAGACCCGCAAATTTACGAACAGATGGTGCTGGAACACGGCTTTCCCGGTGCGAACGAGATTGGGCACCGAAAGATGTACAACCGGCTCAAGGAGCGACCTCTGCGGTGCCTGAAGCGGTCGGTTGGTAGCCCGAAGCAAAAGCTCGTGTTCGTTGCTGGGTGCCGCTCTGACGAATCTACGCGGCGAATGGGCAACACCAAACCAATCGATGAGCAGGGCCGCGATATCTGGGTCAACATCATTCACAACTGGACCAAAGACGACTGCCTCTCGCACATCAATCAATGCGGCCTCGAACGCAATCCCTGCTCGGTCAACCTCTGCAAATCCGGCGAGTGCATGTGTGGTGCGTTCGCAGAACGAGGGGAACTGAATGCGGAACTGCGGGCCTGCTATCCCGAATTCGTAGCGTGGTTGCAGGACTTAGAGCGTCGCGTGTGGGAAGCGGGATTCCCGTGGAAGTGGGACGAGTCGCCGCCACAGTGGTTTCTCGACCAGCGCAAGGGGCAAGGGATGATGTTCGACATGGTGCCTGAGTACGACGGTCCCATGCCAATGTGCCAGTCGTGCATCGTTAATCAATCAGGCGTGGAATCGTGACCTATCCCGCACATTACGGCGACCTCGCCGAAGACACTTACGACGAATTCTTAATCGAGGAGCAACGGAATGCTGTGCTTAAGCCGGAAGCCCGGAGAGTTCATTCAGATAGGCGACGACATTGTGATTCACTTTTCAGAGGTGCGGGACAACAAAGTAAGACTGGCAATCGACGCGCCGAAGAGTGTCGCGATTGTTCGGGGTGAATTGCTGCGAAACACGGATGTTGTCACGGATGAATTAGTGGGCGACGGATCGCCCGCCACGGAGGGCACATGAACAACGACCTGGAACAACTCATCTTCGACGACGCCAATGTTCGCGTGCTGCGAGACGAATGCACAAGCGACGTTGGCGACGGAACAGTTACAGAGAAAGTGGCTCGCGTTGAGTGTGATTCGTGGGCAATCGCGACCGTGTTTATTGAAGCAGAAGAACGTAGCGAGCCGCACTTTGCACCAGTAATCACGGTGCGACGTGAAGTCGATGGTGAGCCGGTGACACTTCGCGGGTTTCTGCAGGATGTCAAGGCTGTGCAGGACGAGCCGAACTGTGCTGAGGGGAATTTCAAAGTCTGTTACGTGGTGGAAGTGGAATTGGGGTGACGACATGGCACTAGCTCGGCGAACAGACCCAGAGACATCGCACGAGGCCGCAGCGGTGGCCGAAGCAACCGGAACTGCAAGCGGTCAGCGTGCGGTGTGTATGGCGGAAGTGATTCGTCTACCGGGACAGACGGCGGCTGAGATCGCTGTTGCGGTTGGACTAGAGCGACATGTTCCGTCTCGGCGGTTGCCGGAACTGCGGGACGACGGTCGTGTCTTGAACGGATCTCGCCGGGTGTGCCGGGTGACTGGCAATCGGAGCATGACTTGGGAGCCAACCGGTCGCGGCAAGACGCAACAGACAATGTTTTGAGGTGAAGTAATGACTGATCTGTTTGAACAGCAGAAAGACGATGTCGTGATTGATGCTGAGATCGATCATCCCGAAGTCGGGACCACTGAGATTGCGACTCGCGAAACGTCGTACCCAACTCTGTCGGCCAATGCGCTGATCCAGCGGGCGATTGATAGCGGGCTTCAAGTCGATTCGCTGAAAGAACTGCTGGCGATGCGGCGGGAACTGAAAGCGGAAGAGGCTCGCGAACAGTTCTTCGATGCTCTTGCGAAGTTTCAGGACGAGTGCCCGCCCATTGAGAAACAGAAGAAAGCGGACAAATACCATTACGCTCCGTTCGACCACATTGTCTCGGTGATTAAACCGCACCTGAAGGAGAACGGATTCAGTTACACATTCGACGCCGAGTACCTTGAGGTTGGGAACCAGCAGGTACAGCGGGTGACGTGCCACCTGCACCATCGGGCGGGACACACTGAATCGTCGGTGTTCTCGGCACCAGGGGCGGGCACGCGAGCGATGAACGTGACGCAAATTGCGGCATCGGCATTGACCTACGGAAAGAGGTACGCACTGTGCAGCGTCTTGGGATTAACGGTCGGCAACGACACGGACGGTTACGTTCCGCCTGAACAGAACGGAACGCCAGATCGTGACGCCAACGCTTCGACGGCACCGGCCCGCGATGAGCCGGAACCGGAAGTGTCCGCAATCGAAGCAAACAACCTGTATCACGACTGGAAGACTTACCGCGAACAGTCGGGGTTGGACCAAAGCGATGAAGCATGGTTTGAGTGGTTTATAGAAGCAACTGGGATGCCACCAAATATCGCGAAGAACAGAAATCTATGGTCCGCGAGCGACTACCGCAAAGCATGCTCCGCCTTTGACAACATGGCCCCAGGTTTGAGGCAGCAATGAGCGAACTACCGTTTGAACAACCATCACCCGATTTGCCGATTGTCTATCGGTCGAGCGCGCAGGGGTACGCTGAGTGCCCAGCCCGCGAGCGATACCGTGACGAAGGCCATATCACCGCTGTCGGCGAACTCGCGGAATCAGGGGAAGAAGTCCACCAGGCGATTGCTCGCGTGATTGAAGCGATGCTGGAACCGGAAGGCCCGCGTTCACGTGGAGACATTGTTGATGCGCTGCGTTCTGAAATACTCACCGCCCGCACTGACCTGTTGCCCGATGCGGTCAATGCGATAGAGCGTTCGTATTGGAAATTGGCCGACCTATTCGGCAACACGCATTTCGAGGACATCATCTGCTACGACGGGGGGCGGGGGAAGCGAAGCAGCCAGCTTGCCATCGACTTCACCAACATCAAGCCGCACTTCCGGTTTTCGTCGGAGATAGACTTTCTGCGGTCAACGGCTTCTCCATCAGTGCTTGAGGAGTGGGATTGGAAAACTGGCCACAAGTTCCATACCGAAGCGAGCATCATCAACGATTTTCAGTTCCAGTCTCACTGGCTGTTGGTCTCGGAGACGTTCAAGCAGCGTGAGAGCGGCGAACCACTGGAAGCATTGGACGTGCGCGTGATGAACACTCGGCACGGCAAGGCGACGTGGAATGTGCGGTTTACTCGCGACATGCTTCCAGCCATCCGCGCAAGAGTGCAGGCGGCTGGTTCTGAGGCAATGCGGTGGCGTGGTGTGGCGGCTGAGGAAGCCGAGACACGCCCGACACGGGAGAAGTGCCGTATCTGCGATGCAGCGGCCATCTGCCGCGTTGCTGACTCGGATGTGAGGCAACTGGTGACCGATCCGGGCGCGTTCTTAGAGACGACACTGGCGATTCAGGAGCGGGTTGACGCACGTAAAGAGTTGATGGCGGGCTGGGTGGAAAAAAGCGGCACAGACATTGTTTCGGCTGAAGGGAATGCGTTCGGGTTTGACAAGCCGCCGTCCAACCGGAAGCCGAGCAAATCGTTTTACGAAACGACGGATGCATGAAGAAACGGCTCAAGAAACAACAAGCCAACGAGGACGACATAGCCGCCCTGGCCGCTGAATACCGAAAGCAGATTGAGGACGGCACGTTTGACGAGAACATTTCGTATTCGTGGGTTCAGCCGCCTAAGCCCAAGCCGAGTCCAAAGAAACGAAAGAAGCCAGCGAAAACTGACGACCAATTGGCACTGTTCTAGTAACGACAGCACACATTCCAGCTAGGCAGCACGACATGAACCGAAACGTGAAGATTCTCGCGGTCCAAGCAAAACTTACGAAGATGCTCCGTCGTGGTTACTTCTGCGTGTGCGATGCAAGGAAGATGGCTGAGCTATTGGACGTTCACTTTTCGTCGGAAGAAGAGGCGTTCCTCAGCACATTGCATTGTGTCGAGTTCGGTGACATGCACGACGAAGTGAAAACAGAGTTGCAATCGATACTTCAGCGAACGTACTCGAAAGAGGCGTTTGTCATTGAGGTCGGACGCACATTGCTAGGCTCTCCAAAACACAAGACTCTGAGCATCGCAGACACTGCATAATTCATAGGAAACAGCACGACATGAGCGAGATGAAACATCTCACAGTTTGTAGGACAGACAGCAGGTTGAACTGACGGAGCGACTGAATGGCACGTAGCCGGAACATAAAGCCTGGGTTCTTTAAGAACGACGAACTGGCTGAATGCGATCCTCTAGCACGCCTACTGTTCGCTGGGTTGTGGACGATTGCCGACCGTGAAGGCCGATTCGAGTATCGACCACGAAAGATCAAAGCCGAGTGCCTGCCGTACGAGGATGGTGCGATTGACGACCTTCTGTCGCAATTGGAGTCCAAAGGGTTTTTCTACCGGTACGGAAACGAACAGCAGTACGGCCAAATCGTCAACTGGCACAAACACCAGAACCCACACCATAAGGAAGTAGAAAGCGAATTGCCCGCCCCAAGTGAAGTAACCGAAAACACTTGCGATGCACAATCCATGCATGACTCATGCATGAGTCATGAACAGCCCAAGCAAATCGCTTCTTGTCCCACTGATTCCCTTAACCTGATTCCTGATTCCCTTAACACTGATTCCTTGGAGGGTACTTTGTCGGTTCGCACCGACACCCCCGACCTGATGGACCTGGAGCGGCGGTTTGTTTCGGTCTGGAATTCTGCCGAAGGCGTCATCGCCAACCGTGGTCAAACTCTGAACGATAAGCGGCGGCGGTCGTTCAGGGCGAGAATACGCGGTCCAGACTGGGACTGGGAGGCTGCCATTGCGAAATTCCCGCTGAAATGCTTTGCCAACGACCCGGACCCGTGGAGGCCGGATGTTGATTGGTTTCTGAAGCCGGACAGCGTCCAGAAGATACTCGAAGGTAAGTACGACTGGTCGAAGGGCGACCGCAAACCGGGAAAGGACTCGGCACTTTTTGATCCGAACAGGACGAACGATGGGACTTTCTGAATCTGACAAATCGAAGCTATCCACGGCTGCAAAAGACGCCAAGTCGCGTCTGCCGAAGGACGGTCCGCCAGTGCCGCTAGGCAAAGCGGTTGACTCGAGCAAGGCGGTCAAATCGGCTCGCGGGAAGCCGGTTGACATCACCCCTGAACAACAGGCAGCGATGCGTGAGCGTGAGGAGCGAAACAAGCGGGAAGAACGGGAGCGAATGCGGCGTGATTATCTTACGCGGGTCCTCTGTTCTGTCGGGCAGCGTTACGCAGATTGCGACCTCAAAAACTACCAATGCACGACCGACGCGCAAACGGACATTGTGATTCAACTCGAAGCGTTCGGCAAATCAATCCAGTCCGGAGAGGCAATCGAAAACCTCGTGTTGTTCGGCCCGGTTGGAACGGGCAAAGATCATCTTCTGGTCGCGATGATGAAGGTGGCGGCTTTGTCGTGCAAGCGGGTTGTTTGGATCAATGGGATGGATTTGTACGCTGCCTATCGGGACGCAATCGACGGCAACACGACCGAGCAGCAATTGGTCACACAGTACACCGCACCGGATGTTCTGGTTCTCAGCGACCCAGTGCCTCCGTGGGGCGAGATTACGCCAGGGCAAGCTGCGTTCCTGTTCCGCATCCTCGACCGACGCTATCGAGACATGAAGGCGGTTTGGTGTTCACTCAACACGCGGGGTGGAGACGAAGCGATCGAGCGGATGAGCGCGCAGTTGGTGGATCGACTCAAGGACGGCGCGTTGTGCTTGCGATGCAACTGGCCCAGTTATCGAAAACCGAAAGCGTAGGAAACTTATGGCATCGTTCAACAAAGTAGTCGTAATGGGCAATCTCACTCGCGACGTCGAAGTCCGCTACATCCCCAGCGGAACAGCAGTCGCCGAGATCGGCTTGGCGATCAACCGCAAATGGTTCGACAAGAACTCCAATCAACACAAAGAGGAAGCGACATTCGTTGACGTGACCCTGTGGGGCAGACAGGCCGAAGTGGCGAGCGAATATCTCCGCAAAGGCTCGCAAGTGCTCATCGAAGGCCGATTGCAACTAGACACTTGGCAGGACAAAGAGTCGGGCAAGAACCGTAGCAAACTCAAGGTGGTCGGAGAGCAGATGACGATGGTTGGTGGTCGTGGGCAGCAAGGCGAGCCTCGCGGAGAGGAATCACAGGATGCTCCACCCGATGACGACGTACCGTTCCGATGAAACACCCCGCCCGCCTCACACAAGAAACCGAATGGGTAGACGGAGAGAAAAGAATCATTCACCCAGCAGGAACCGAGTGTTCCCAGCTGGCTGGTGACTTGAGCGAGTACGGAGACCGGGACGTGGTCGGACAGGCAAAAGACTCGATAGAGCGATACCGGCGCAGAGATGAGAACTGGACCGCGATTTTGTTGACAGGATTCTTTGAGAGATTGGAGATTGAAAGCAAATGAAAGAAATCACAACGTACGGTGACTTGCTCGCCAAACTCGAAACCATGACAGAAGCAGAATTGAACCAGCCAGTACAAATTGCCGATCCGCCGAATGACTGTCGTCCTGTTGAATTGCAACAGGGAATCGCCATTGGGACGGTCGGGGAGTTTGAGTTTGAGGGTTCTCGCAGCGTCATCGACAACAGATACCACGCCGATGAAGTGGTGATTCTGATTGACGGGAACCCGCACGCCGAGGACGGGGCGGTGTCGTACCTGTTGAAAAATGAAGGGCCGAAAGAAAAGCAGGTTGTTCGACACATCCCACAGTATGGCCCGCATGGGAAGACAGAACGTGTCGAGCAGTATCGCGATGGTGAGAGGCCAGAGTTTCCCACATACATCGGGCAACAGTGCTCGCACCGTACCGGTTTATTCAGATCGCAAGAAAAAACCAAATGACTAGCGACATCCGGACCCCAGGCAAGCGCTGGCGAGCGAAGTACACAGCAGAGGGCGCATACATCATGCGTTCTGCGAAGGACACGTACCTAACGGTATTCGAGAGTGGCAGGCGTGTTCGGTTGACTGCGGTTGGTGATGAAACGGCGCGTACGTTTGTTTTGTTGGAAGACTGGATTGAACAGGGAGAGTGAAATGCAGATTGCATGGCCAGGGGAAGTTCCAATTTTGAGCGCAGAGGACATGCACAAGGGCGGATTCGATGGCCCAAACGATACTCACTCTCTGGGCGGGTGGGCAACACTGGTGTTTGTTGGAGGAGTGGAAATGTTTGGAGTTGCGATTGCGATAGCAGATGAGGCCGGTGTGCGAAGAACCTATCAGGACATCAATGATTTCAACAAGGCTCCCGGCATTCGCCGCTCCACGCTCGCCAAAGTCTGGAACCGAGCAATGGCGAGTCTCGGCTACGTCGTTGGCAACCCAGAAGCGGGAGACGACCAATGAGCGACTACGACCGAGCAGAAAACCACGGCATGCCCGATCCCGGCATGATCGCGTCTGGCGACGGAATGCGTGCCAAGGAATCGTGGGAAATGGACCAACGCGGTGGCAACAAGCGAA
>JANQQA010000297.1 GCA_028285205.1 Bythopirellula sp.
ACGGTGGAAGTGCGGACATTCTCATCAAAGATTCTGGCACCATCTACGCACGCACCTTGCAGATGCGCGACTCGACGGCGAACATCACGATTCAAGACAGCGGGCAGTTGCATGTGTTTGACAATTTCGCCTTTGCTGCACCCGATCTGGGTGTCGCCACGGTGACCGACGACGGATCTTTTAAAGCCACCCACGTGGGCCAGTCGGATACTGGCATCTTCAACTTGGTGCTCACAGACAGCGCCAAATTCTCAGTGGATAGTGCTGATCCGAATGCGGATTTCCAAGGCCTCGCACTCTCAGGCGGGAATAACAATGGGTTTATCACCGATTCTGGTGGTACCAGCAACATCGACATTCAAGACCAGGCTGAATTCATCATTCAGCAAGATCTCAACATGACGATCGCGTTCGCTACTGCTACGGAGGCCGAGTCGACCCTGCGTATCACGGGTCCGGACGCGACGGTTCAAATTAACGATGATCTGATCATGTCCAAAGATCCCTTCAACACGAATACCGATCTCGATGGCAAGTCGACCATTGCAGCCGTCATCACGGGCTCGGATCACACGACGATCGAAGTTGGCGGAACCGCTTACATCGGAAACGGGTCCCTCGCCGTGGAACTGGACGGATATTCACCAACACCTGGCGATAGTTACACGCTGTTGACGGCGAATGTTGTCGATGGAGAGAGTTTCTTGGAGCAAGACTTCACGCTGGCCCCGCTTGGTGAGGGTTTGGACTGGGAGGTCACTATTGGCGCCACTTCTATCACGTTGAGCGTTACCGGCACGTTAGTCGGCGACTTCAATGGCGACGGCACCATCGACGGGCAAGATTTTCTGTTCTGGCAGCAGGATCCAGGCGTTGGAGATCTCGCTGACTGGCAGGCGGCCTACAATGGAGGCGGAGGACTGAGCGGAGTGTCGACAGTACCTGAGCCTTCCACACTATCGCTAATGGTGCTGGGGATGTGCCTAGCAGCTCGAGTTAGCCGCGTGCGGTAGCGTGCTGCCTCCAGGCAAGAATTTGTATCGACGAAATGGGCCAAGACGAAAATCTTGGCCCATTTCTCGTTGATTAGCGATAGTTATCTCAGTCGGTCAACGCAATGTGGGACGCCAGTAGCTAGCTGCTTCTCTCGCAAGCAACCCTCGGGTGCTTCAATTGCTCCTCTAGCAACCGATCGACCGCTGCAAGCGCAGACGACGCTTGCGTCGGGAGCCGATCAGACCAACTGTCAAGACAAGCAACCCCGCACTTGATTCTGGGATTGCAACGCTGGCTCCGACAACTCCGCCCCCCCACACGATATCTGGATCGTGATCAAGAAACGCCCCTGTGTTGCCAAACACAAGTGAGGTGATGCTGTCGCCTGGAGCAACGCCGATCGTGTCGAGGTCCAGTCCGAACACGTAAACGCGATGAAATCTCCAAGGGGCAAGGGGGCATTACACATCAGGCTCTTACGCTACCAAGGCAATGGTGCGGGAGTCGGCGCAGCATCGCCTCAGGGGAGAGCAAAGAGTTAGTGCGGAAGAAATCTGATACCTAGCGCATAAAAACAGCCGCCGCGATTGGGGAGGGAGGTGCGGCGGCTGTCGAGATCAAGCGCCAGACGTGTTCTGGTTAGCACGCCTGTCGTGCTTACATGTCCAGCGCGATCTTCTCCTCTTGCGCGGCTAAACGAAGTTTGTTCAGCGCGCGAGCTTCAATCTGTCGGATGCGCTCTTTGGTGACGCCAAGCTCGGCGCCCACCTCTTTCAGTGTACGCGGTTCTTGTGAGTGGTCCAGTCCGAATCGCCCCACGATGATCTGCCGTTCGCGCTCGTCGAGCCGCTCCAGGACACGATTGATCTTCGAGACACGATCGCGTTGGATTGTCTCTTCGATAGTCGGATTCGCGCGGTTCTCTTGTGTCATGTCGAACAGCTCGTCATGACTCGTGCGGAACCGATCACGCTGACGGTACTCGCTGGGGATCGTCCGTGCGAAGTTCTTCATGATTGCCCAACTGGCGTACGTACTGAACTTGTTGCCGCGGGCGTAGTCGAACTTTTCGATGGCACGCAGAAGCGACAGGTTGCCGTCGGACACTAGTTCGAAGAAATTCTGGTCGGGGGTGACCCGCTTCTTCGCGATCGACACGACCAAGCGCAAATTGCTACGTGCGATCTGGTTTTTTGTGTTGACGATCTGTTCGTACAACTCCTCGATCTCGTCCATCAACGCCGCCTTCGGATTCTCGACGTCGAGCTGGTCGCGGAGTCGGCTGGCTTTGAACTTCAGGTAGTTATATTTGCGGAACAGGTATTGTTCCTGCTCTTTGGTAAGCAACGAGATTTCATACAGACTGGCCAGGTACGGCGGCAGTCCTGCCGGACGTCGCGGCTTGCGGGTTGGGGCATCGCTCTCGGGCATGGGCCCCAGGCATGCGGTATCGGCACCTTTTCGCGTGAAACGTGCATTGGGCATGAACTCCAGCGGCAATTCCATAATCCGCACGGCGCGCATCTCGTTGATCACGCGGTAAATGGTCGTCTTCGTGCGGTTGTAGTCGCGGCACAACTTATCGACCGACATGCCGCGACGATACGCACGGAGGATGTTTGTCTTCTGTAATTCGGTGAGCGGACCGGCACCAGCGGGGAAAATCGCCTCATTGGGATTCTCCGTGTCGTGTTGTCGCAGCGCTGCACGAATCGTTTCGACGCTGCGGCCCGTACGGTCGGCCAATTGTCGCGAGATTTCGGCCTGCCCGATGCCCGATTGGGCCATTTGCTGGGCACGCTTGACGTAGTCGGCTCGTTGCTCGTCGGTCAGTTGGCTGAATTTCGCGCCGCGTTCGACGCGAATTGGATTGTTTTTGACGAAACGGTCGACACTGCTGCGGAGGAAACCTACGCGCTTGCGGCCATCGAACACGAGACGACGACTGACCAGACCCAATGCTCGCCACCGAGAAATGGTTTTCGTCGAGACGTTGAATTGCTTGGCCAGTTCATCGACGGTGAAGACTGGCTCGCCGACCGCCTCGGCGTTGATCGCCACTGCGTCCGAAAGATCTTCCACGAACAGGCGAATGTCATGGAGCAGCTCGGCACTGGCGATCTTGCGATTGCCAGCCTCGGGGAGCGACTGGCCGAGGATCTGCGAAACGACCTGAGCAGCGGGGTAGTTCTCTTCTGGCTTGAGCCCGACGATAAACCGTTCAGCCGCTTCGATCTGCTGCAACACGTCATCGCGCAGAATCTCCTCACGCGACAACGCTGTCAGTTGTCGATCGCGTAGCCAACGGATCACTGGGTTTTTGTAATCTTGATGCATGGTTCACCCCTTCTCAGAGTCACACGTTACTTTGTTGCCTGCTCGCTGCGCGTGGTGTTCCGTGCGACTCCTTCGCCCACGACTTCTGCTCCGAGTAACCTTTCTGTCGTACTTGTAAAAAGCAAAGTTCGTTGTTCATTGCCATCAGTAGGCACATACATGTTTGACGTCTGCCGACAAGAAATCCTTACAAGGATTCGCGTCTTGCGCCGCGATCTTGCCGGCATTGCTTCCACGAGTGCGGAGAAGCTAGCCCTCGTGTAGCCTGATGTTTGTACGCACTTTAGTAGCAATAGGTCGAGAGAAAGTTCACAGCTGCGGGAACTGGCAACTGCATTAGTACCGAGGATGGCGTCGTAACTACTGAATTTGTATGGGTTTACGAAATATCGTGCGTATTTGCCGCGAATTGGACAATCGTCCACACGACGACACGTTTGTTGGCGCTTTGGGTAGTTTTGGCGAAATGTGTGTGCTGCAGCTTTCAGCCGCATCGTCCGGGTAATCGCTAGTCGATTAGGCAGATAACTGCGCGAACTCTCTCGTCTGGGAACAACCGCACAACTCTACTTGCTATCAACTTTGCAGAGACGGATTGTTGCCGGATTCTTTTTCGTTACGTGGGGACGTTGAGCTATGCGATGCCTGCTGAGTTGCTTTCTGATCATCTTGACCGCCAACACGTGTCGCGCTGCCGACGAGGTAAAGTACTTGCTAGCAGCTGAGCTAGCCGAAGGCGACACGTCGGAGGTAACGGTAACGCTAGAGGTGGGCGGTGAAATGCTGCTGACCGAAGACAACGTGAAGAAGCAGCTGCCGCTGACCGTCGCAGGCGAGCTGTCCTATCTGGAACAGCTCATCACCTGGTCCCCGGATGCGAATGCAATCGCCCGTTCGGCGCGCGAGTATCAAGTAGCGACCGCAAAAGTTCAGGTCGAGAAAGGTGGTCTGCGTCGAGAGTTGCCAGCCGAGAAGAGCGCCATCGTTGCCGAGGTAAGCGAGGGCCAACTTCAGCTGGCAAGCATCGATCAGCCGCTGACGCGAGATCAATTCGACTTGTTGAACGTCGTTGGCAACACTTTGGCACTTAACCGCTTGCTGCCTGGGCGCGAATTAGCCGAAGGCGAACGCTGGGAACACGACGGTCAGGCGATCGGCGCGTTGCTCGGTATGGATAATGTCGCTGTTTGCGAGGCGACCAGCGTAGTCACCGGCTATGTGAATCGTCAGGTGCAGATTCGCTTGGCGGGGACCGTCCACGGCACGGTCGACGGCGCCCCGACCGAGATGGAGCTTCGTGCAGCCTATCTGTTCAACGAAGCGAAGAAACGTATCACGAAATTCAATCTCGCCATCAAGGAAAAACGAACCGCCAGCCAAGTGGTTCCCGGGCTGGATATCGTGGCAAAGGTCTCGGTGAACGTCGCTTCGACGAAAGCGAAGCTGAAAGCGGCCGGATGGGAAGAATTCGTCGACGCAACCGAGCCCTTGTCGAACGAGCTTCGTTACGAAGCCCCGCAGCGCGGCTACCAATTCTTGCACGACGCGGCCTGGTACGTGATCGCCGAACAGAGTGATCGCGTGTCGCTACGCTCACTGCAAAACGGCAATCAGACGGCACACTGCAGCGTAAGCGCACTGCCGCCGCGTTCTGAGGGCCGCGAAACGACGTTGGAGGACTTCGAACGTGATGTTCGCCGCATGCTGGGCGAGCATCTGCAAACCGTCTCGGCATCGACCACCTGGAAAACGCGCCAGGGTCACGATTGCTTGGGCGTGGTGGCCCAAGGCGAAATTGAAAGTGTGCCCATCGAGTGGCGATCCTATTTGATCTCTTCGCCCGATTTGCCACGCGTTTCGGTCAGCTTCACGATCGAGCAATCTCAGCTCGATCAGTTTGACGACGCGGATCGGCAACTCGTGGACTCGATGGAGTTGCTCCAGCCGGCGACCTCAACTGCCAAGAAGTCGTCGAAAAAGCGTGCCCGCTAATACTTCTGGACAACAGCGTGCCAGGTTGACCGCCAGTGGTCCTTATTAGTCGATTTGACCATCGCGATTGCGACGGCAGACTTCGTCGAGCATGATGCGCCTACTTCTGCGCGAACAGCTCGCCCGTGTGTTCTAGCTCGGGGACGACGACGATGCCGCTCTCGGTTACGCCGAAGCCTCGGCGGCGGTCGAGATCGAGATCAACGCCGATTTGGGCCCCGTCGGGGATGTGCACTTTCTTGTCGATGATCGCCCGGCGAACGACCGCGCCCTGGCCGATTTGGACGCTTCGAAACAAGATCGAGTCGGTCACGTCAGCGCGCTCCTCGATGCGTACCTTGGGCCCGATAACGCTACCCGTGACCTTGCCGCCCGAGATGATCACGCCCGGAGCGACGATGCTATCGTGGGCTTCGCCCCGACGGCCAGAATCTTCGTCAAAGACGAACTTCGGGGGCGGCAAATTCGGCTGATCGGTTCGTATCGGCCAATGATCGTCGTACAGATTCAACAGCGGTTCGACACTGGTGAGTTCGATATTCGCCTGATAGTAGGCGTCCAACGTACCGACATCGCGCCAGTACGCCTGCTTGCCGCTGTTTTCATCCTGGAAGGCGAACGCGAACAAGCGATGACTGTCGATCACCGACGGAATGATGTTGCGCCCGAAGTCGTGTGCGCTATCTTGCAAAGTCGCGTCCTGGCACAGTTGGTCGAACAGGAACCGCGCGTTGAATACATAAATGCCCATCGACGCGAGGCAATGCTCATCGTCGCCAGGAATGGTCTTAGGCGTCGGCGATTTCTCTTCAAAGCCGACGATGCGATTTTCTTGGTTGATTTGCATCACACCAAACGCCTTGGCTTCTTCCACATTCACCTTGAGCGCCGCAATGGTCAGGTCGGCGTTGTTGGCCTTGTGAAAGTCGATCATCTTGCTGTAATCCATTTTGTAAATGTGATCACCGGCCAAGATGACGACGTACTCTGGCCGCTCTTGCTCGAGCGTGTAAATGTTCTGATACACCGCGTCCGCGGTGCCCTGATACCATTGCTCGTCTATCCGCTGCTGCGGTGGCACCACGTCGATGAACTCGCCCAATTCACGGCTGAGCAGATGACGCCAGCCGGTGTTGATGTGCCGATCGAGGCTCATCGCCTTGTATTGCGTGAGCATCAACATCTTGCGGATGCCGCTATTGATACAGTTGGAGAGCGTGAAATCGATGATTCGATAGGTTCCGCCGAACGGGACCGCCGGCTTGGCACGATCTTGCGTCAGTGGCTCCAGTCGCGATCCTTTGCCGCCTGCCAAAATAACGGCCAATACGTCTTTCATCTCAGGTGCCTTCGTCAGAATTTCTGGAGTTGGGAGCCTGTTGCCCCATGGAAGTCGACATCGGTGCCGGTGAGTCAGGTCTCGGTTCGTAATTCTAGTAGTTCCTTGGACTTAGGCCTACCGCGGTTCGACGGGAGCGGCTCGCAAATTCTCGTACTATTCGCAATTCCTACACAAAAACTGAACCTAGCTGACCTACAACAACGGCAAATTTAGACCGCCCGCCGGGGCCAAGACCTCTGCATCCAGATGCTCACCTTGCCTTGCCTGCCGTGCGTTTAGGCCCCGGTTCTTTTTTTCACGAATGGGTATGGGCGGTCCAGATGTCAGCAATCGATTTGACGCGGTAGAGGAACACTGACGATGCGCATGGAACCAGGTTATTTACCCACGCCCAATCAGATTACCGAGGCCTGTTCGATGATTCGTGAGACCTGGTCGCCCGCTGAGAGGCGACGTCGGCTGGTGGGATACTCAACAGAAATGGTTGAGAGCTGTTGGTTGCCGCCGCGGATCGACACGACGATGTGCACTTCGCGCGTACGCAAGGAAGTGTCGGAACTCACGGCCTAACACAGGCGGAGCCGGGCTCCGACCTACCGAGCGGGACTTGGGGCAGTCGGACCGAAGCACTCTTCGTACTTTCGATCATACGCGTCGATCATTGCCTCGACCGAATACCGCTCGGTGACCGAGCGCTTGGCTGCTTCGCCCAGTTGTTGGGCCAGTTGGCTGTCTTGCATCAGCTTTCGTGTATGGCGTGCAAAAATCGCGCGATCGTTCTCAGCAACAAGATAGCCATTTTCACCGTGCTCGATGACTTGCCGGGAACTTAGCGTGTCATTGGCAACCACCGGCAATCCGGCTGACATTGCTTCGAGCACCGATTGGGGGATCGCTTCGCCCGCATTTGCCGTGTGCCAGAACACGTCCGCGTGAGTGAGTAAATCGGGGAAATCGCGCCGATAACCCAGAAATCGAACCGCGCTAGCCTCCGACGTCAGCCGCGAGAATCGCTCTAGCCGGTGTCGTTCGGGCCCGTCGCCGAAGATCAGCAAACGTGTGTTTTCGTCCAGCGTGCGAACTAGCTCAAAATGCCAAATCGCTTCGTCGATTTGCTGCGCGCGAACTAGCGGCCCTGCCACAGCGATCAGTCTGGCGTTCTCAGGCAATTGAAGTTCCGCACAAAGTTGTTCGCGCGAAATCTCACTCGTGTGCGGTTGCGCAACACCGATCGGCAGTTGCTCGGCGGCCAAGGAAGTGACCGTTGGCAGCGGCGGGACGAATCGGTGCACGGCGCGAGCGTACTTGACTGCCGCTGGTCCCCACAAATGCAGCAGATCATAGTTTCGACGTCTCAGCTCCGACGCCAATCTCGCTGCGACAACCGGATCGCGCTCCCAGCGCCGCTGTAAGACGCGAACCGGAAGCGTCCGCTGCCGCAGCATCTTCACCACCTCACGATCCGCTCGCAGTGCCAGCACATCCACCTGATTGCTCCGCAGAATTTGATGCTCAACAAGCACCTCCAACTGACGGCTGAGTCCGTAGCCGTCGAGGCTCGCCACGAGATGGAGCGGTTTTTTGCAGGGATTCATGCTTCGGATTTGCCGCCAACAAAATGGAAGATCGTAGATCTTCGACCGCACTCAGTCTAAGCGGTTTCGCCAGTACTGAACAAGGTTCTGCGTCGAGTTCGCAAAACCGGCGCTAAGGCTTGTTCCGGCCTGGCACCATTTGCGTTAAAAAGTGCTGTCAAATACCTGTAGTAGGACAGGGTCTCGATCGTGCGCGTAGCGAAATTGGAGAACAAGGAAATGGGCGAACAAGTCCTCGGTGATTGGCAACAGATCGAAATCGCCGGACATCGTGTGCACACTTATGTGCCGCCGGAGCCGTCGGAGCATGGGTATACGGTGCTCTACATGCACGGGCGGTACCAGGGGGTGCCGATGGAGCGACCGAAGTTTCTCGAACACTTCGATCGTCACGGACTGCGGATCATCGCGCCGTTGACGCGGCGGAGTTGGTGGTCGGATCGAATTTGTTTGGACTTCGATCCGGACATCAGCGTCGTCGATTATCTACTCCAACACATCATGCCCTGGTTGGAAAATGAGTGGCAGTGTGTGCCGCCGCGGATTGCACTCATGGGGGCGAGCATGGGAGGGCAGGGGGCGCTGCGGCTCTCCTATCAGCGACCGGACACGTTTCCAGTGGTGGTCGCTTACTTCCCCGCGATTGATTACCAGATTCGCATCGAGGAGGGCGACAAAATCCTCTCGCACATGTACCGCGACGCTGAAGATGCCCGGCAAGATAGCGCAACCCTGCACATTCATCCGCTCAACTGGCCGCGGCATCAGTATTTCTGTTGCGATCCCGAAGACCATCGCTGGCACACGTCGGCCGATCGCTTGCACATGAAGCTGTTCTCGTTGGGCGTGCCACATGAATACGACCTGGAAACATCTGCCGGCGGACACACCTGGGAATACGTCGAGCACATGGGCGAGCGGACCGTCGATTTCGTCGCGGAGCGACTGGAACAGGAACGAAAACGCGTGTAGCCCGCGACGTTCACGCTCGTACAGACGGGCGAGCGTTTATCTGCTTGGCGTGAATTGGCGAATCTGGCCCGCATCGACTCCATTGGCGCTAATGTCTCCGGTCTCCAAGAAATAGGTGATATTCGTTGCCGGATGGGTTGAGACCGGCCCGCCGCGGTAGTCTTGGGTCGAGACCTTCGCCGGCTTGCCTGGATTGCCTTGGAGGATGAACGTGTTCTTGAGCTGATCGTACTTTGCCACGCGCGAGTGCGTGGTGAAGTTTCCTCGTTCGCCGTAGGGCCCTTCGATGGTCACATCGCCTTCGGCTTTCAGTTCTATTGGACCGAGTCCGCCCTTGCGGTTGCGCTGTAGTTTGACCAACGGGCTTTCTGCGACTTCCAGGCTCTGGCTGTTGATCCAGATCGTCTCAGGGCCCGGCATACCGCGCTTGGTGAGTTCCAGTTTTTGCTCCCAAGCATCAACGGGCCCATACACGGCATCGACGTCGCCGACGACCCGTACCCGTCGGCGATGGAGATTCCCTACGATGCCTTTGACAAACTGAACGCCAAGATACTTCAGGCGTTGCTGGGCTGCTGGCGGAGGTACTTGGGCGCCAGCGTTGGCCAACCGTGCTTGGCCCGCCAAGTTTGCCGGATTCTTGAAGGGATTCTTTCCGTCTGATAGGTGCACCGACTCCAATTTCCCTGGACCAAAACTCTTAAGGTGTCCGGTTTGCATATTGGCAAAGAACGAATCTTCCAGTCTGATCGTCTGAACGGAAGTCAAGCCGCTGGCGTCGCGCTGGCTGAAGATTGCGTTTGCGCCGCCGTGGCACTCAAGCTTGGCAATCTCCAATCGACGACGATCAGCAGCTCCGTCGAACTGCACTGCATCAGAAAGCCAAACGATGAGGTGGTGTGTGTGCAATGTGCCGTCGACGGTCTGCACTTGGACGTTGCCGCTGAACGTGATGCGATCGCGATCCAGCTCCATGCTGCGTTGCCAACGAATGGTCGCCGGTTGCGGAGCAGAAAGCGGGGCGCCGCTCAAGTCGCGATCAACGAGCATTTCGATTTCGCCCGGGGCTTTCACAGCGGCTTTGCTCGTGCCACGAAAAACATGCAGGTTGGTCGTGCGAATTTGCATGCCATCGGACGTGATTGCCGCGGGCCGTCCGTCTAGTAGAATTTCCGCCGACGGCGAATCGGCGTTTCTCACTTGCAGATGATCGCCGACTACCTGCAATTCCTGTTGGACTGTCGCCCCCGTTGCGTTCGCGGCTAGTGATGGCCGCTCAGTGAAGAGCACGTTGCGATCGACGTCGATGCTTGTGATTTCCGATTGCTTGCCGCGCACCGTCACGAGCATTTCGAGTGTCTGACCCGAGATGTCGTACGCCCGCCGCAAACCGCCTTGGCGGGCTCGAAGAGTACGACCAGTGTGAGGGTTATTGCCATCAGGCTGAGTCAGCAACAAGGAATCGGGGGCATAGTCGAATTTTACCTCCAACTGTTTGACTTGGCCGTGGAGTTGCTCCGACGCGATCGCGATCTTGCCGCTGGCGACTAACCGATCCGGCACAATGTCGGCCGGCAGCAAGTCTTCCTCCGACCCGTCGAGGGCGCTCTCGCGCAGGTACAAGTCAAGGTAGTCGGCCCACAACTGCCCCATGCCGACCATATCGAGTTTGGGTCGCCCGTTGACCGACAGCACCGGTGCGTCGTCGATACGCCGCAAACGCATGCGCTCACTCCAACTCACGTCGAACGGTTTCGCATCGGCTTTGTCGGAAGTGATAGCGCGAAACCAGCCGCGTCCGTGCGCTTCGAAATCTCCGATCCGCTGTCGGGAGTGCGCAGGCGGTGCGGTGTATTTGACGAATGGAGCATGAATCTCGTTGCGCTGGTAGGTTAGCGAGACGTCCTCGCGCGGGCGCGCAGGTGTTGAGTCTGAGGGGTCGGCGAACGGATGGTGTTCGTAGCGATCGAACATCACTTGTCGCAACAGGAGGTCGACCCATAACCGTTCGCAACTCGCCGACGCCTGTTGCGACGGAGCGTTCAGAACCACCGGAGACTCGGCGGAATGAATCGCCGCGATCGAACGGGCTTGCAGTTTGCCACCCGATCCATCTGAGCTATTCGCGTTGCTGACGAAATTGATCGTCAGTTCGCCACATCGCAGCTCATCGAGTTGACCCTCGGGATGAAGTTGGGTCAGCCGCACGTCGTCGAGGAAAGACGCGATTTGCTTGGCGAAGTCAAACCGGAAGCTACCATCGCAGGTGATCGTAATCGGTGGAGACTGCGAAGGTTGGATGTCGGGAGTTGTTTCAGGTGCCAGTGGTAGTTTTCCGGGAACCAACGTAGCTTGCACGTCCTTAAAAACGACTAGCGATTCGATATTGCCGAAGCTCGCAAGACGCGAACTTGAAGGGCTACGTTCCTCCGCGACGAGCCGGATTTCCAGGTGACGACCAACGCCCCGATGCGGGCCGAGCTGCATTTTGACCTGCTCCATCGTGTAGATCAGGTCCTCTTGAATTTCGATGTTCTTAGTGCTGAGCATCAAATCGTCGTGCGCGCCGGCCTCGCGCATATCACTGCGCACAGTGATCTCGCCCAGCAACCGACCCGATTGTACGTGCCCGAGGCTGCTTATGCCGCCTTGATAGCTTTCTTCCATTTGCAGCACAGCACCTTGAGGTGCTTCGAGCACGACCGCATCCAGCGGCGGTGGATCTCCGCTGACGCGACCGGTCGGGAAGAACAGGATCGTGCATTTCTTCACCCGCAGCTTGCCATCATCGGATCGGCCGCGTTCGACTTGATCAGCGGCGGTTCGCTGTTTGATTTCGTCGATCACCAACATCATCTGTCCGACTTCCGCAGTAATCGGCGGCTTAGTTAACGACCAGTGACCGGGTGGAAAATAGGCTGCCAGCAACTCGCGATGCTTGTGAATTGCTGGCAAAGGCTCGCCGGGATCGCGGCTGCGGGACATCTGCGCAGCTTCTTGTGAGCCCGCTGAAGGCTCGATCAATGGTGCCGCGAGCAGCACATAGGCCTGATACACCACGACCGTGATGGCAAACGCAATCGCGGAGTGAGTGAGGCGGGTGAGCATGGGGAGACTTCAAGTCAAGAAATTTGCCACGGATGAACGCAGATAGACACAGATGTTTTCCTCGTTCCCGCGCAGAGCTTGGGAACAAAGTAAGTCGAAGGATCATTGACTGGTGCCAGAGTCGCATTCTTCAAAATCAGGTACGTAGGGTCGCACATAGGCTTCACTTTGATCTTGAAACCGAAGTCGAGGGCAATAGGCATTCTGCCTTCGGGTACCTTGATGCGACTGCTTCGTATCGGAGTAGATCTTCCGGTTTCGAAGCCGTTGGGATTTTCTTCCGGGGCTTCGAGAAAGAATGGAATGTTAGCCAACTGATACTGAACATCAGCTGCCTGCGAACTAGCGCAGTTCGTTGCGACGAAGGTCGCAATAGCAAAGAACGTCATACCACATCTGCGTTCATCCGTGTTCATCAGTGGCTCCTTACTGGTACTTTCGCAGCACCGATTCCCAACGACTGGTGTTTTTGAGCAACAACTCGACAACCTCACGCATTGCGCCGTGTCCGCCGTGCAGGCTCGTGACATAGTCGGCGTCTTGCCGCAGTTCCTCGGCCGCGTCGCCCACCGCTACGCCAAGTCCGACATGTTTGATCACTGACCAGTCCGGTAGGTCGTCCCCGAGGTAGCAGACTTGCGCGAGCTCCAAATCCAGCTCCTCGCAGATGGAGTGAACGACTTCGAGTTTGTCTTTGACGCCTTGACGCACGATGTCGATGTCGAGTTCAGCGGCACGAAGCTTGACGACTTGTGAGCTACGGCCGGTGACGATGCCAAGTCGACCACCACTTTGTTGCCAGAGGCGAATGCCTTGTCCGTCGCGGATGTGAAACTGTTTCGATTCGACGCCCTGGTTGTCGAAAATAACCCGTCCGTCGGTGAGCACCCCATCGACATCGGTGAGTACGAGTTGGATGCGTTCACACTTTTCGGCAAGACTCATGATGGCGATTCACCGGCGCTGTCGGGAAAGAGACGAATCGTTGCCGGACCGTCAGATATCGGTGGCAGGTCTTCCACCGGTGGCTCAGGCAACAAACTCACGACATCGGTCACGTCGATCAGTCCGGTGGGTTTCCCCGATTGATCGACAATGGGAAGCTCGCTGATCTTTCGTTCGGCGAGGATTTCGATGGCCACCGATAGCTTCGATCCTTGTTGAACCGTTTGCGGGTGAGTCACCATCAGGTCACGCACCGGCTGGTCGAGCGCGGTGTCGTTGCGGCGCTCGATCAGTTTGGCCAGGTCGCTGTCAGTGAACAGTCCGACGAGCACCCCCGCGCTGTCGGTGAGCATGATCGCACCCGTTCGTCGACCGGGTTTCGTGCAATCAACCAACACCTGTCGGACCGTCTGATCGGCACGCGCGACACGACAGTCTTCGAGGGTGCGCATATGGTCTTCGACGTGGCTGAGTTTGCGACCCAGCGAACCACCTGGATGGAACCGCGCGAAATCCTCGGGCTGAAAGCCATGAACGCGGCTGAGCACCAACGCCAAGGCATCACCGATCGCGAGCATTGCCGTAGTGCTGCTGCTGGGGGCGAGGCCCAGCCAACACGCTTCGTCGAGTTGCCCAAGTTCGATCGTCACGTCGGCCGCCCGACCGAGTGTGTTTCTTGCGCTGGCGGTGATCGCGATCAGCGGAACGCCGAATTCCTTGAGCGAAGGCAGCAACTGCACAACCTCGCCGGTTTCGCCACTCTGCGAAAGCGCCAGTACGACGTCGCCCGATTGCACGCGCCCCAGATCGCCATGAAACGCTTCGGCAGGATGCAAGAAATGAGCGCGCGTGCCGGTGGAAGCAAACGTCGCGGTGAGTTTCTGAGCGATTAGCCCGGCCTTGCCCATCCCGGTGACGATGAGGTTGCCTTGCAATCCGTGCAGGCGACGAACAGCCGCTGCGAAACTGCCGTCGAGCTTGCCGATCATGCCGGCAAGGACACGCGTTTCGGCAGCAAGAATTTGACGCCCCAGTGTGAGGGTCTCGTTGTCAGTGATGGGGAGTTCGCGCGGGCGCCTGCGCGGCGCGGCAGAGATCATTGCCATAGAACCGTCTTCCTTGACGAGGACAAGATGTGTTAGCGGGAAGTCGAATTGTAGTCCGAGGGTTTTGATCCCACAACGCGGCTCTCGATGGTGCTAGCAGCGACCAACAGCGAACAAGGCGTGTCTGTCGGGCCTTCCATGCCCAAGCAAACACATTCGCCACGATCGGAGCCTTCGAGATAGACAGCACCAACTGCGTGACCATCGATTTTTCCTACGGAGCCTTCTTAAAGCTGCTTCTCACTTGTCGGCCAACGTTGCGGCTGCCGCTGAAATTGCGGGATTGCGTAGTGACGCTTCTACCGGCTTGCTGCGACTGCTGCGCTGAAGGGAAGGCATTGCGGGTCGATGGGCGATAACTCGGACGCGATTGCGTGTTCGTTGTCGTGTTCCGCGAGCTGCGCGTGAAGTTCCCGAAATTCTGCGGCCTCGTCGTGGTTTGGCTGCCCAGTGTCGACGGCTTCGCCGCGCGTTGGTTGTACGGCGTTCTGATGCTTGGTCGCCCGTTGTTGGTCGTGGTACGAGAAAACCCGTTGCGATTCATTCGCGAGTTCAGGTACTGCTGGATTTTTTGGTTTTGCAGTGATCGCGCACTCGCGTTGGAGTTTTGCAGACTGCGAGTTGTTTCTCTCTGTTTTGCCAGCTGTGATTGGAAAGTTGAAAGCCCTCGCTGGTCGGCGGACTTCGCAAGCGAATTCGACCGCAGCTGTGCATTTCGCCTCAGCTGGGCAGCAGCATTGCTATCGCTTGCAGTTTTCGTCTGATTGCGTGTGCGTGCTCGGGCATCGAAGCTCTGGCGCTTGGCAGCTTGGTTTCTTGCTTGCTGCTTTGCCAGATTCGTCTGATGCTGGATGGTTGCATTCTTGTTATTGGAGCGATCGTTGGCCGGCGTTTGACTCGTCACGACGCGATCACGGTTGCTTCGACCGCTGGTTCGATTGCCAGTTTGTGTGCGTTTGCCTTGATCGCCAACTTGAGTGCGTTTGACCGTCGGATCCTTGGCGCCGGCAAGCTGCGAACTGCGTTGCGTTTGGATGCGCGTCGGCTGCTTGCCCTTGGCGATTTGCTCACGGAGGACCTTCGAGCGGTCGAACTGTTGGAGTTGCTTCGCCTGCGTGCGAAACTTGGTCAGCTCGTCGGCGTTGTTGCGATGCAGCTTCAGTGCCTTCCGCTGAGCGACGGATAGTCGATCGAGGTCACGAAATAGATCGTTGCGCGTTGTCTTCGTGGTGACGCGTCTGGTGCGGGCTAGATCTTGATGGCGGAACTTCCCGTGAACGTTGCGGCCGTGGCCATCCCAGCGAAAGTGCGTCCACAACGGGTCGTAGATCTTGTTGCCGCCATGATAGCGTCCCCATCGGCTGTAGGACCGATGACTCCAAGGTTTGAGCCAAGGTGGCAGATTGCCACCAGCCGCCCAGCCGCGACCGTAGTAGTAGCGACCATGGTGGTGATCGAGGAACAAGTTTGTGACCAGCAGACTCGAGTTGATAAAGGTGTGTGGTCGGTAGGCGAAACCAGTACCGAGGCGAAAGCCTGGTCCCCAGTAGACTGGCGCACACAGGAGGCCGCGGCGCACCAGCGGATAGTCCCAGTAGCCGCGCACGTACACGACTCCGCGTGGTGTGAAACTGTAGTGGCTAGGAACCCAAACCCAATTGGGTTGCCCGGCGTACCAGTATCCTGCTTGCCAGGCGTAGCTAGCACCTTGCCATTGCCAGCAGCCGGGTGCCCACAAGTAGTTCGCGGCCGGCGCGGGGCTGGAAGGGCCAACTTCGAGCGTAGGTGGTGGTAAGGGAAGCAGTTGTTGCTCCTGAGCCTGAGCTTCTGCCCAATACCCAGCGACCCACTGAAAACCTGCTTCGACCTGCTGCCACTCGCCAGGTACCCAGGTTCGCCCTGGTGGAAAATTGCGCCACAGTCCACTAATCCAAACGAAGTCGTCACGTTCTACGTCGAAATACCAGTAACCAGGCAACCAGTGGACATTGGATCCTTCGGGTCGATCTTCGGGCGGCAGTTCGTTGATCGGTTCTGGCGGCGAGCGGTCTACTACGATGGCTTGCGCTTCGAGCGCGAGCGGGCGCGCGAATGCTTCGTGCAACGGCGCACCATCGAGCACTTCAGGCTCGTCAGCCACAATGACATTTTGATCCGCGGCAACAGCAGCTTTGGGAACGGGCGGCTGCGCATCCGCGACCGAGAACAGGCTCAGCAGTGTCACGCCAACAACGGAAAGACCTGTGGGCTTCGTGAACATGTGTTACCTCCCTTGCTTCAATGGCTCTCGCGCGGCCTGGTGAATCAGCATCGTGCGATGGCACCGCGCGAAGCGTCCTACGCCTGCGGGACTTAGATGGCAGTGCATTCATCATGCCACAACCGCTCCGCAGTTCATTAGAGCACGCCTGGTTGCGCTGTAAACCTCGCGAGAGCAACGATTTACGAACGTGCGTGCCAAGTGGCAGATAGCCCGGAGAGCAAGAGAAACCCAGCGCTGGAACGCCGAGTGTGTCGCTGGTTTGGGTGCGCGGCGTGATCAGTTTGGCGCATAAAAAATGCTCCCAGAAAAGCTTACGTCCCAGGGGGGCAAAGGACGTTGGTACTTTTCCGGGAGCGATTGGACGCAATTAGTTGCGTGCGGGCGACTACCCAGTTGTGTCGGGCTAGGTAGCCACTAGGAGTGTGCCGCAGCGGGTGGGAGACGTCCGTGTCTTCGCCAGCCGCTCCGGGGTCAGCTCACTGAGTAATAAGCTGACCCAACCACGTGGCTTCGGTTAGTTGTTGTTTTGCTTCCTTGCTTCGAACAACATTTGATTCGCTTCGTTGGCTGCGGAGGGTAGGAAAGAGCGGCTCGTGTGTCCAGGTCACTTTGAAAAGAAAAAGTGAAGAGGGTTTTCTGAGTGGGCTTCCCTGCCAAGCAGTTTTTGAGGCGTTGAACGAATTCCGTTTCGTTCGTTGGGTGGGGAGAATACGTTAGGCCCTGAGGAGGGTCAAGGTCGGTTTGCATGATCCAAGAAAAACATTTTCTCGATGCAGTCACGTGTCATTTTTCGATAGCAAGGCGCGCTGCCTTGGTTGTATTCATGGTATCGCAAGACCAAAAATATTGTGGCTGCGTTGCCACGATTGCTAGCACTACGCTGCGTAAGATTTTTCTGCGTCACGCGCCAGCAAGATCCAGTCGCTAACCGTGCTCACCGTCGGCAGACTCGTGGTTGCCAACCAGCCGTCGCTTTTCTTCTGCGCTGTTTCGAGTAGCGCGAGGATCTCGGTCGGTGTCAGTTGTCTGATGCGCTGAGCAGAAGGCACACCGGCCGCCGCCAAGAAGCGAGCGGCCTCAGCCGGAAAGTTCGGCAACTCGAGAATCAGCCGGGCTTCAATCTGCCAGGCGGAAAGAGCGGAGGCGGAAATCACCGGACTCCGCAATCGCCGCGCTGCCACGTCTGCCGATGCCGCTAGCAATTCCGACACGGTGCGTATCCCGACGGTGGCCAACTGCCCGGCCGTTCGCGGCCCCAGGCCTAGGACATCGCAGGCGTTACTGTGCAAATTCCATCGCATGATGCGGCGGATGATAGATATAGCGGCCTGTTCTTGGGAATAGAGATTCGATCGCGGTAAGACGACAGAATGTCACGGCTATTCGATGATGAATTGCGATTCGATGACGTCAGAAGTGATCCATTCGGGCGGAAAGATCAGTGACCAGATCATTCCTATTAGTACTGCGAACCACATGGCAAACGAAATGCTGACCCCAAGCCAGTGCGTCCAGTGATAATCAACCGGCTGGCGATAGTCCTTCCACGCAATGACCGTTAGAAAGACAACAACCGGAGTCGCACAAATCAGTGGCCACGACGATTGGATAAGGAACCACCGGTACTGGTCGGTTGAGCTGTACATGGCTAGCCAGAAATTGATGATGAGATAGCCGATCAATTGTAAGACGATGGTGAAGGCATCGAACGCAAAAAAATAGCGCCAGCGCCGAAGTTTGCGAAACACGTATGCGTAGATCAAACTTAGGACCATGTGAGCAAGGAATACAGCGTACCACCCATAGAACAAGACGTAGCGCAACAGTGTGCTATCGTCGGACGCCCAACTATCCATACCAAACGACTTCCAAAGAATGGCCCAGGTGACCATGAACAAAGCAGTGAAGCTTTGGCTGATGTAGGCCATGTGCCCAGGCTGATAAAAGAAGCGCATGCCTTGGAGTTTCCATGTGATGCCTAGCCCAAGGCCAGTCAGTGCTAGCGCTTGAGTCACTAAGTAGAGCATGCTGCTGTTCTGCAGGAAGGATGTTCCGGCTTCATCGTCGCTTGCGATCTTTAGCACGGTGAATAGGACTGCAGTTACCGCCGTCCACAGCATGAAGTGATGAATCCGCAGCGGGGGCAAATCGCGTTCGATCGGCGGATCGACAGCGTCAGAATTCACGGCGTCGGTTTTTGCTTGGGCAACCGGCGCTCGACTTCGGCCCAGAAGGCGGCCAGATCGATGGTGACTTCTGGCAGTCGTGGCGATTGATAGCGGTCGCCCGATTGTTGCTGGACGACGTACTTGCCGTTCTCCAAGAGTAGAAACTCGAACGCTTGCATGGCGGGATCGACGATCCAATACTCCGCCACACCGTACTTCGCATACAGGTCGAGCTTCTCAGTCTTATCGCGGCGGCCGGTGCCTGGAGAGAGAATCTCGACAATCAGGTCAGGCGGACCCTCGATGCGTTTCTTCACCAGATCCCGACGGCGCTCTGAGAGATAAAGCAAATCAGGCTGGACAATAGTATCGTTCGATAAGACGACGTCTATCGGTGCGATGTAACATAAGCCATCAGCGCTCTCTTCGAAGTCTCCAAACTTTCGCGACAGAATGCGCAGAACTGTTTGATGGATAGGTAACGGGCTCGGCGACATAATCAATCGTCCTCGGATGAGCTCGTACGGCGCACCCTCCTCCAGGCTGTCGTAGTCCTTGGCACGATACGGACCGACGGTGCTGTAGGGCGTGAAGCCCTTGAACTCTTCGAAGTGAGGCGAACCGATGCTCATGACTTCAGTATAGCGAGGAGGGCTGAAGGCATTCCAGCTATTTCGAGGCGACCACGGCGAATCGTTCTTGCAGCGACTGCACTTCCATTTCTTCCTGGTTCAGCGCTTCGAGGGCTTGGACGGCGGCGGTGGCCGCTTCGAGCGTGGTCAGACAAGGCACGCCGGCTTGGACGGCGGCAGCACGGATCTTGCCCTCGTCGGTACGGGCGCCTTTGCCGCGGGGGGTGTTCATCACTAGCGCCACTTCGCCGTCGGTGAGGAAGTCGATCAAATTCGGATGACCTTCGCGAATCTTCTTCACAGGCTTGGACGGGACGCCGGCGGCTTCCAGGACTTTCGCGGTTCCTTCGGTGGCCAGGAGAGTGAAGCCAAGTTTGTGCAGCCGATCAGCAAGCTTGACGATATCTTGCTTGGCGCGTTCCGCGACGCTGACAAACACGTTGCCTTCCCGCGGTAAGACCGTGCCCGCGGCCAGTTGGCTCTTGGCGAACGCCAAGCTGAATTGTGGACTGATGCCCATCACTTCGCCGGTGCTTTTCATTTCTGGACCTAGCACAATGTCGACGCCGACGAACTTGATGAACGGGAAGACGCTTTCCTTCACCGAAACATGATTCGGCACGGGATCTTCCGTCACACCTTGCTCGGCGAGTGACACGCCTGCCATCACTTTGGCGGCTATTTTCGCCACCGGCATGCCGGTCGCTTTAGCGACAAACGGAACCGTCCGACTGGCGCGAGGATTGACTTCGATCACGTAGACGACAGGCTTTCCGTCTTCGTCTTTCACAGCGAACTGCACGTTCATCAGACCCACGACGTTCAGCTCGCGCGCCATTGCCTCGGTGGCCTCGCGGAGTTCTTTCACGACCGGACCGGGCAGGGTGTAGGGTGGGATCGAGCAGGCGGAGTCGCCCGAGTGGACGCCGGCCTCTTCGATGTGCTCCATGATCCCAGGCACGATCACGTCGGTCCCATCGCAGACTGCGTCCACGTCGACCTCGGTCGCACCCTCCAAGAAACTGTCGATCAACACCGGCTGGCCTTGCGCGGCGATGAACGCCGCGGCGACGTATTTTTCCAGTTGCGATTTGTCGTAGCAGATTTCCATCGCGCGGCCGCCCAGCACAAAACTTGGACGCACTAACAGCGGGTAGCCGATTTCCTCGGCGATGCGTCGGGCCTGATCGGTTGTGCGCGCGATGCCGTTGGCGGGCTGACGTAAGTTGAGCCGCGCCAGTAGTTGCTGGAACTTCTCGCGATCCTCGGCGGCCTCGATTGCGTCGACGGACGTACCAATAATCGGCACGCCGGCATTCTTCAGCGCGCGGGCCAGGTTCAGCGGCGTCTGGCCCCCGAACTGCACGATCACTCCATCAGGCTCGACCCGATCGACGATGTTCAGCACGTCCTCGACGGTGAGCGGCTCGAAGAAGAGCAGATCGCTCGTGTCGTAGTCGGTGCTGACCGTCTCGGGGTTGGAGTTGACCATGATCGACTCGTAGCCCAGCTCACGCATCGCGAAACTCGCATGACAGCAGCAGTAGTCGAACTCGATTCCCTGTCCGATACGATTGGGCCCGCCGCCCAGAATCATGATCCGTTTACCGCCGGCGGGCTTGGCCGGGACTTCGTCTTCCGATTCATACGTCGAATAGTAGTACGGCGTGTACGCTTCAAACTCGGCGGCACAGGTGTCGACTGACTTGTAGACGGCGCGAATGTCGTGCTTGAGTCGCTCGGATCGCACCTCTGACTCCGACGAATTGAGCATCGTCGCGAGTTGCTTGTCGGAGAAGCCAAATCGCTTGGCGGTGCGCAACAGCTCGGGCGACAGGCTGTCCAGGTTGCCGATTGCGCGCAGCCGCTCTTCGGTTTCGACGATTTCCGCCAGGTTGTCGAGGAACCACCGATCGATCTTGGTCAGTTCGAAGATATCATCGACCGTCATGCCGCTCTTCATCGCATAGCGCAGATACCACACACGCTCCGGGCACGGACGGGACAACTTTTCCTTGATCTCCGACTCGTCGGGCTGGTCTTCGGTGCCCCACAGATCGTTGCCATCGCAGCCAAAGCCGAACGCGCCGACTTCCAGTCCACGCAACGCCTTTTGGAACGACTCCTTGAACGTGCTGCCGATTGCCATCGTCTCGCCGACGCTCTTCATTTGCGTCATCAGCGTGTCGTCGGCCTCGGGGAATTTTTCAAAGGCGAATCGCGGCACTTTGGTGACGACGTAGTCGATACTCGGCTCGAAGCAAGCCATCGTCTCGCGCGTGATGTCATTGGGCAATTCATACAGCCGGTAGCCGACGGCCAGTTTGGCGGCGATCTTGGCAATTGGAAAACCGGTCGCCTTGGAGGCCAACGCGCTGGAGCGGCTCACCCGCGGGTTCATCTCGATGACGATCATGCGGCCATCGTCGGGGTTGATCGCAAACTGGATGTTCGACCCGCCCGTCTCGACGCCGATCTCGCGAATCACCGCGAGCGACGCGTCGCGCATGCGTTGATACTCTTTGTCCGAGAGCGTTTGCGCGGGTGCGACCGTAATCGAATCGCCTGTGTGAATGCCCATCGGATCGAAGTTTTCAATGGAGCAGATAATGACGACGTTATCGTCTGCGTCGCGCATCACCTCCATCTCGTACTCTTTCCAGCCGAGTATCGATTCTTCGATCAGCACTTCGGTGGTTGGCGATTGATCGAGCCCGTGCAGCACCAGCTCGTCGAATTCATGTTTGTTGTACGCGATCGATGAACCGCTGCCCCCCATCGTGAAGCTGGGCCGCACGATCGCCGGAAAGCCAATCTCTTGCACCCACTCGCGCGCTGCCGCGATCGTGGTGACCGTCTTGCCGCGACAGACGTCCAAGCCGATCTTGCCCATCGCTTCCTTGAATCGTTCACGGCTTTCGGCTTTATCGATCACGTCCGCCTTGGCGGCGATCAACTCCACACCATATTTTTCCAGCACGCCATGATGTTCCAGGTCCATCGCCAGGTTGAGGCCCGTCTGACCACCCAGTGTCGGCAGCAGCGCGTCGGGCTTCTCTTTGGCAATTACCTTCTCGACCATCTGCCAAGTGAGCGGCTCGATGTAGGTCCGATCGGCCGTGGCCGGGTCGGTCATGATGGTGGCCGGGTTGGAGTTGACGAGGATCACCTCGTAGCCCTCCTCACGCAGCGCTTTGCACGCCTGCGTGCCGGAGTAGTCGAACTCGCAGGCCTGACCAATCACAATCGGTCCGGAACCAATCAGCAAAATACGGTGAATATCGTCTCGACGGGGCAAAGCAGGGTCTGGGGGTTGGGAGCTGGGGGCTGAGGCAAGCCGTGATCGTATAGATCGATGGCTACGCTGCGTAAAATCGCTCCATGGTAGCCCGGAATGGCCCTGGGCTTCAAGCGGCTGGAAGCACTTTAGAACGTGCTGAGAGTCATCGCACGACTGTTAGGGCTGTTCGTACTCGACGCTGAGTTGCACCGTCCCGGTGGTCAGGTCGATCTCGCCAATTTGCACATCAGTCACCCGCAGACCGGTGCGTTGATACAAATCTTCGATCAGTGCGTTGCGACGTTCCGGGGCGAGCAGTTGCAGGTTGTCGTAGATCAGGGTCTGCTTCGGTTTCTTTTTCTTGGGCGGCGTGGGTGGAATGGCGGCGATCGCGCGGCCAACGAGTTGCTCCTTAAGTAGCACGGCGGCAACCAGTATGCCGTTGACCGCGAGCAACTCGAGATAGCTCGTCTTGTTGTTGGTCAGCGAGTTGACGATGGCGATGCCTATGACCACGAATAGATAGGTCATTTCCTTCGCGCGAATCGTATCGGTTCGATACCGCAGCACCCCGAAGATGGCAAACAGTCCGATGGCCATGCCCAAGCCCAGATCGAGCTTTTTGAGCGTGAAGCAGATGAAAAATACGGTGATATTGAGCAGTACCGCCGTGAAGGCGAAATCGGGATTGGTTTCGTTGTTGCGCTTCAATCCAAATTGCACGACCAGTGCCAGAAAGAATACGTCGTGCGCGAAGCGTGCTCCGAGCTTCAGCAGATCGTCGTCGTACAGCGGTGCGTCGAAATAGTAATTCATCATAACCGCCAATCAGAAGCTTCGCACTTTGATGCCCTCTGGACTAGCCATCGCGAATCGGCATCACTTATCAAGGTCCGTCGAGACTTGATAGTCAAGCAGGTACTCGCGACGCTTATTCGCAAATTCTTGCAGCGCGCTGACTGCCTCGTCAAACTGTTCGTCGCTGGCGAGCTTCTTCGTGTCTCGCCGCACGGCTTCCTCGATCAGTTCTCGCTGCGACTCAACAAACGGCCCCAAGGTTTTCCAATCGAGCGCGCGCTCAGCAATCGTACGCATGTGCTCCAGATACTTTTCTCGCAGCGCGGGTATGGCTAGCAATCGACTTCGCAGTGGCATCCGCTCACTGTCCAGCCCAACCAAGGGGTCGAGATCGACGCCCCCGCGGCCGAATCCGCGCGGACCGCCGGGACCAAAACCTGGCGGAGGACGAAAACCCTCGGGCGGGCGGAATCCCTCGGGAGGTCGAAATCCCTCAGGTGGAGGGCCGTCGGGAAAGCGGAATCCTTCGGGTGGAACCGCGCCGTCGCGCTCGCCTTCTGGCTGGCCGCGACGTTGTTGCTCACGTGGACCCCTTCGGTCGCGTCCACCTCGTCGACCTCCAGGAGGTCCGCCACGTGATCCACCCAACGCCTCGTTCGTGTCGTGAGGAATTACGTGAAACACCCCGTCCGCATTGCGAAACAAGTAGTAGTCACTCGCTCGTGTCCAGTATCCATCGCTGTTGACCAGCGCCATGTCGAGGGCCAGGAATTTCAGTGTCTCGTCAATGTCAAGGATGTTGGAGATCTGATCATCTAGCTCATTCAGCGGCGTTTCATTCAACACCTGGCAGAGCTCCACGAGCGCTTTCCAGGCTTTGTTGCCATCGTTGGACTTCATGTCGAACCGCTGTTTGTATTCCTCCAACTCCTCACCCAAGTAACGCAATCCTCCATCGCCGCCGGGACTGCCGGGCACCTTCCAACGCGTGCCCTTGGACCCCTCGAAATTCTCCTTGAGAAAGATCTTGTCAAACTGCTGAACGTTGGCATAAATGCCCCAGCTCTCACCGTTAATCACCACGTGAACAAAGTTCGCACGTGCTGCGGGAATGAACTGCCTAGCAATGTGTGAGTAGACCACAGCGCTCATCATCGACGCATCGCCGGCGCAGTTCAGCAAGTTGAGTGTCTTGTACCCGTACAACCGCTGGTCTTCGTCCAGAAAATCGAACGACAGGTTCAACGATCGTTTCTTGCCGCGTGGCACCATGCCGTACGACGATTGACCGCGGAAGTGGACTCCCACTTGGGGATATGCCGTGCCGTCGACGATCACCGTCACTGGGACTTCGACGTCGGTATCTTTGAACGCCTCGAGTTCCTCTTCCCAGTCTTCGGCTTCGAACTCCAGAAACAGTGTGCGAAGGATCGACGTGTCGTACAACTCCGCTTCCGGATACTGCTCGACCTCATCGGGACTGACCGCTGGCCCGGGCTCGACAGGTTGCTCATCACCAAAGCGTCCGCCCGGTCCGCGCCGCCCACCTCCGGGCCCACGCCGTCCGCGTTGGTCACGACGCTCTTCGACCACCGCCATGGCCGCAGTCCGTTCGTCGAAGTCGAGCCATCCATCGTCGTTCTGATCGAATTCGTCAACCAACTTCAAATCTTCGCGATTCATCGGCCCAAAGCCGCCCCCTCGGCGACCAAATCCTGGGCGACCACCGCGACCGTCCGGACCGCGATCTTCAGGAGGCTGAGCCACGACCAGCGTGACGACCAGAGTCACCAGTAAAGCTGAAAAAGCGAACGAACGAGATGCGAGCGTCATATTTTCTTTTCTTCTTTAATTGGCCTTAAGCGTTGAATTGTGAAGATCCTATGAATGAAAATAAACCCCAGCCCAGGAGAGGGGTTTCGTAAATCAGCGAAAAAACAGGCAATCGATGGAAATGAGCGGAAGCTTGGAATTGGGAAACCGAGATTCTGCGGTTTGGCCTACCCGCGCACAGATCAGTGCATGACGATCAACAGCAGATGTCGCCGCGTAAGGCATGATTCATGTAGGGCGCGCAACAATCTGTGCCCTGCAACTTCGTGTGGCTCCACCGTAGCTCGATCGCGTCTCAGGATTGAAGCGGCGGGAAAGCCATCTCTTCGATACATGTTTCAGAAGGCGTCATCCAGCGACCCAAGTGGGAGTGCTCGCAGCGCTTCACGGTTTCAGAAAGTTAATGATCCCCGTGGCTCATCTGCCTACGCTTGCGACCTCATTGCCTCTGGAATCCGATAATCAGCCAATGCAACTGAGTCGCTATACGACATGGGCCTGATGGAGATCGCGTCAGGAATAGCATATCGCCCTAGCCAGTTCCGAAAGACGTCAGAGCTTCCTATTGGAGAAGATTCGAAAGTTACATTCGCATGTGAGAGCGAGACTATTGCATCCAAGAGATCTCTCGTTCGTGCGAATTTAGCCGCATGAGCGACTGAGCTACTTGCTGATGATGTGTCATACCAGCGACAGTCTTGGATCAGTTGGCCGTTTTCCGTGGGAGGGATCTCTTTCGTCCAAGCTTTATCAATTTCGTCAATCTGACCACCTAACCAGTAATTGATAAGTCGGTTCGATATGCGAAGCGGGCTCACATCCACACAATACTCAAACCAAGCAGCTAAACTTCGCCTCGATGTATATGCAATGAGCAACCCGACCGCATTAGCACTGTAGTCTTCCAGCAGGTGGGTGAGCAGCCTACCTGGTACGGTGGATCGTGCTACGTCCTCCAAAGTTGCATCTGGTTCGTAGAACTCCCAGATCGGGCCAATTTCTTCTTCTAGCGACGCGATCAAGTGAACGAAGTCTTGCATGGTGAATCGCGTGTTCGCCCAAAGCTTAGCGGCAGATTTGTTGCTTATAGTGAAAGATTGTCGATACGCGTCGCTCTGGTGGCAAGACACGACTCTCGATCCCGCGTTCCCAGTCTCCACCTGAGATCGCAATGCTCGCGACGCTCCCGTCTCGCAATCAGCCGCAGATAAGCGCTGATGAATGCAGATGGTTGCATCCGCGTTTATCCGTGTTCATCTGCGGCCAATTCGTTCCTTCGATCCCACGTCAAGACTGCTTACGCCGTCGGATGCCTGCCAGCACCACACCAAAGCTCAATAGCGCCATCGCCGATGGTTCGGGCACCGCGACCGATTGAATGAAGCCCAGCAGCTGGGGGTTCGATACGCGTGCGTCGATATAGAATTCGCCAAACGAGCTGTTGAGCGCGCCGTCGAGGTCGCTCGTTGCGCCGTTCACGAGTTCCAAACGTAGACCGTAGGAATGCACGCCGGCGATCACCACGCCGTCGGGCCCTTGCAGAAATGACGGACCGCCGGAGTCGCCGGGGGCGATGCCAATTTCATCGTCGCCGAAGCCGAGTCCGTCGTTGACCGGGTCTTGCAGCTCGTCGCCAAACAGAGCGTCGTCGAAGAGGCTAAAGGCGTCGTTGGCCGCCTGGCCCGAATCGAAGTCGGCGGTGAGCTGCGTCTCCTGATTGGTAATGTTGCCGATCGGGAGTCCGATCGAAAGGAAGTTGTTCAGACCCGATCGCTTGGCCCCGGCACCGAGGATCGCACCGGTGTTGCCATCGCCCGACCGGCCGAAACCGGCTGCCAAGTGAGGAGCCGCTTCGCCGACCGTGCCGTTGTTGAGGGCATACCGCGCGATCGTGTCGGGGAGCACTTGCCCAAGATCGATCACCGCGACATCAAAGCCATCGCGCACGTCGCCGTTGTAGTTGGGATGCACTGTGACGTCGTCCGCCGTGAACGTCACCTCCACGACTCCCGCGGCCGTTTCGAACGTCGCCGAGTTGCCATCGACGCCATCGATCACGGCGAGTTCTCCGTTCTCGTCCGTCACGCAATG
>JANQQA010000322.1 GCA_028285205.1 Bythopirellula sp.
CGCGGCTCCACATCTCACCATCGGCAGCCAGTGCGTTCAAATGGTCCTGGCAGGTCGCGCAACTTTCGACGTGCTCGAGCTCTTCGTCGCTAGGCTCAACGGCGCGGTTGGGATCCAGCAGCTCAATCAAATCCACTTGGTCGCAATGGACCGACTTGTGATTCATCGTTTATTCCTCGTATCGACTGACCAGTTCTCTGAGCCGTGACATGACACGACTGCGGCCAAAATAGATGTTGCCCGGGCGGACGCCGAGTTGATCGGCGGCCTGCTGAACGGAGAGCCCCTGAATGTGAGTCAGCCAGAAAGCTTGCCAAGTGTGCTCAGCCACGGAAGCGCGAACCTGCTTGGCAGCCCACTCGAAGACGGCCCGCTCGTACTCTCGATCGATCAGCGCTGTCAACTGATCCGCCTGCTCCCGGTCGGTGATGGCGTGGTCGGTGGCTCCACCTCCCTTGGCAATCGTCCGAGTTGCCCGCTGGGTCAGCAGATCGACCGATTCATTGCGGGCGATACTGATCAACCAGGCCCGGAACTTGCCACGGTCGTCTCGCTCCAACCACGTTTCGATCGACTGACAGATCTTCAGCATGACCTCCTGTACCAGGTTGTCCGCATCCGCCTGCTGCAAGCCACGCGCACGGGCGACGCGGAATACAACCGGAGAGTAGGTTTCGACAAATTCATCCCAAGCCACCACGTCGTCAGCGTTCCGCAGCCGCAGAATCAGGCTCGCCCGGGTGTCAGCAGGAAGATTTGGCATCACGACCTCGGTACAATTCAACGTCAACAACCGGAAGACCACGTACCGACGGCGATTCTTGCGCGCGGCGAAGAAAGAAAGTCCGACGCGCTGCAATTCGACACCCTAATTGATGGGATAGCACCTTGAAAGCTCATGCTCGATCGCTGTTCGCCTTCGCTATCGCGGCCGCCGGCTTGCCCCACGTCGTCATCGCTCAAAACGCCAAGACGGTGCCGCTGAATTCCAGCATTACCGGCGTGCAGCCCATGACCGGGATCGTGCTGTGGTCCGACAACCATCATGCTGAGAAACACGCGGATGCTATCACGCTAGAGTATCGCTACTGTGGCTACAACGAAGTCGTTCAGCCAGATGGAACCTACGATTGGACTCGCATGGAACGTGTACTCGATGAAATCTCTGGACGGAATCATCAAGCCATACTACGGTTCTATTACGTGTATGTGGGGCAGAAGACCACCGTGCCGGATGGGATTCGCCAGCGGTCGGACTACGACGAAACCGTCGGCAAGAGTGAACAGAAGCAAACGCATTTCTGCGACTGGAGCAATCAGGCGTTGCGAGATTTCAATCTCGATTTCTACACGAAGTTCGCACAACGCTACGATGACGATCCTCGCATAGCCTTCTTGCAAACAGGCTTCGGTCTATGGGCCGAATACCATATCTACGATGGGCCGCGGGAAATGGGAAAGACATTTCCCAGCAAGCAATACCAGGCGCAGTTCTTACGCCACCTGGACAGTCAATTCCGTCATCTGCCCTGGTCCATCAGCATCGATGCTGCCGACTACGACTACACACCGCTCGAGGACAACGAAGCTCTGCTGAAGCTCGATTTTGGAGTTTTCGACGATTCGTTTCTCTGCAGACCCCACCCCAAAGAGAACGCTGTCAACTGGAGGATTCTCGGCCCGGATCGCTGGCGACGGCAACCGGGCGGCGGCGAATTCAGCTATTACGACACGAAGGATCAGAGCAACGCCTTGGCGGAGAACGGGCCAAATGGAGTTTCGTTTGAAGATGCGGCCAAACAGTTTCACATCACTTACATGATCGGCAACGATCAGACGCGCCACAGCACGATTGAACGTATCCGATCGGCCGGGCTGGCGACCGGTTACCGTTTTCAGGTCA
>JANQQA010000323.1 GCA_028285205.1 Bythopirellula sp.
CCTTGCCGCCGAAGCCGATCAGATAGCTGTCGGCGCTGGAGATGATCGAGCCGGGGCCCTGCACGTTGATCACGCCGTCACCGGATACATTATCACCAAGCCTGACCACGACCGCCTCGACGCGGCCGCCGTCACGGATCGTCACGGTTCCCCGTCCGGAGCCGCCCGAAGTGAAATCGCTCGAAGTTGCGACCGCCGTGGTGCCGCTGCCTTCAACGATCATGGTTCCAATACCTGCTTGGTTGCCACCGACGACGAACGAGGCAGCTTCGGCACGAGCGCCACCCGACAGGTTGAGTAAACCCTCGTCCTCATCACCGACGCGAATGTCATCGAAGGCGAAGATCGTTGAGGTCGACCCTTGGACGGTGAGCGTGCTCCCGCTGCTGCCAGTGTCGTTGGCGATCTGGATGTCGTCCCCGGCCTCAATTCGGCCGCCGTTAGTGACCAGCGCTTGGCCGACGCCATCATCACCGATGTCGAAGTCTCTGCCGAGCGCGCGGACGACCGAGCCCGGACCATCCACGATCAGATTGCCGTTACCACCACCGTCATCGCCGACCTTGATCTCGTCGGTGGCCTCAACGACGCCACCATTCTGAGCCGTCAGCGAGCCCATGCCATCATCACCCACAAACAGGTCATCGCCTGTTCGTAGGATTGAGCCCGTGCCGTCGACGACCGCCGTTCCTGTACTGGTTCCAGAGTCACCCAGCCAGATGTCGCCCCCGACGTCGATCACACCGCCGCTGGTGATGGACACCATGCCGTTACCCCCATCGAGCGTCGACGCGTCGTCGGCATGGGCACCAACATGAAAATGTACCGCGACGTTCACGGTAGAGCCGGCACCCGTCACGTTGACCGTTCCGCTCGCGGCTGGATCTTGACCGAGATCCAAGTGATTCACATTGAGATTCGAGCCGCCGTTAATCGTGAGCGTGCCATCGCCTGTCACGCCAATGATGCCATCGGTGCTGGGAAGGACGACCGGGTCTGTATTCGGGTCGCCTCCGCTGGTCCAAAAAGTCGGATCCGTGCTAGTGGGAGGACTGCCGGTTGGACCGCTGACAAAGTCACCATCTACAACGATAACCGCCGACAAGTACTGCGCTGTCGACGTGAACGAAACGAGTGTCATTCCAACGATACTGATGTACTTGGACATGATGCTTCTCTAAAAGATGTTTCTGCAAAAACGAAGCACTAGGTGTTTCGAATCGGCACGCGGCTGCGTCGACGAGCAGCGATCGCCGCCGCAAGGGTTCTAGTCGCTAGGTATTAAGCGCAATGCCAGCGTATACACGGACACCCGGCGAAATGAAAAACGCAGAAAAGCCGCGTCGCCGCCTAAGTGCCTCTGCAGAAATGAGTTGAGGCGAGTCGGCTGACCGGCGCGAGCAAGGTGTCGCACCATAATGCGGTCAGCCCTACCGCTTCAGCGGGGCGTCCGGTTCAACTCGTACCCATGCGAGGCGTCGAAAATGACCACACCGCGGCCTCCGGCGACGATGCGTTTCCCGTCGTTAGTCCAGCGGACTGCGTTGAACCGCCCAGGTGAATCAAGCCTCAGTGCAACGCGACCGGCCTGCGTATCCCAAACGGCGGTAGACGCAGCGCTGCCCGTTACAAGCCGTCGACCATCTGGATTCCAATCGAGGCTGACAAAGTTCTCACGTAACTCGTCGAATTGACCAAGCTGCTTGCCGCTGTTCGCGTCCCAGATGACGACCGCGTTCAAATGAGCCGAGGCGAGTCGCTCACCGTCTTGGCTGAATTGCAATTCATTGCAAATGTCTGGCGCAGGTTCGGACTGCCACAACAGTTTGGCGCTGCGAGGATTCCACATCTTCAAAGTCAGATCAGCTCCCATTGATGCCAACTCGCCCGTCGTCGGGTGCCAAGCTACTTGCAGCGCCCCGCCATTGCGAACGGCTTCGATGCTATGGGCTCTGCGCCCGCTCAAGTCCCATACAGAGATGTCCCCGTCATCCGACACGCCGGCGAGCCTTCCGTCTCGATTCCACGCAAGTTGCCAGAACGGTACGTCGCAAGGCAAGTCCGTCACGGCATCGGATTGCACGTCCCATATTCGAACGCCTGGCCAAACGCCGCTGAATGCGACTTGGCGTCCATCATGGCTGAGGGCGATATCTCGAACGTTGCCGTCGATCTTCCGCTCTGACCGCAAGCTGCCGTCCGTACCCCAAAGACTTGCGATTCCGCCGTACCCTGCAACTACCCCGATCGTGTCTTCACATTGACTCAGATCCACTGCGTAACTAGAGTCTTGGCCGCGCATTACCCGATAGTGCCCTGCTTGGTCCACGTGCCAAAGCCTGATCGTCTCGTCTTGCAAACCGCAAGACGCAAGGACGCTGTCGTCGCGACTCCATGCGAGAGAAGAGACTGCCGAGTTGTGGCCCAAGAGCAGGCCTTGAGGCTCAAGCGAGCTCAAGCCAAAAAGCCGGATAGCGCCATCGTTGCAACCCACCGCGAATCTTCGGGAATCTCGCGCCCAGCGAACCACAGTCGCTTGCTGGACCGTTGCGATTTGATTGCCAGTCAGTGCATCCCAGATGCCGGTCGGGCGAATGCACGCCACGGTCTTGCCATCATGGCTCCATGCTGGCCCAGTTCCTTTATAATCCGAAACGACTTTCCCGTCAGCGACATTCCAAATCAGAATCTGATGGTGCCCGGAAGACGCGAGCCGATTGCCGTCCGGGCTCCAGGAAAGCGCCCAGACTTCGGACGCATGCCCATCCAGGGTTTGCGTGACTTCGCCGGTTGCTAGATCATGGATTCTGATGTGCCGAGAGGAATCGACGTCGGAATGCCTCCCCGACTCCGCGAGCAGTTTTCCGTTCGGGCTCAACTGAACGCACCGGCATTCCAGCAATCCCGAAATCGAAAGCTCTGCGCGGACGTCAAGTGTTTCGGCGTCGAGAATGGTGCACGTATCGTCGAATCGGCCGACCACGATTCTGTTGCCGTCAGCGCTCCAGTCCACCGAACGAGCCGAACCAAGGCGTTTCGCGCCCAGCACTTCGCCTGTTTCCGTGCTACGCACCTGGATGCCCCAACCGTTCACCGTAACCACCACGCGCGAGCCGTCGGGGCTTGAGTCGCACTGCCAGACAAAGCCATTGCCGAGTCGCTCGGAAACGAACGCCGCTTGGTGCGATACACTGTACAGATAGTACCACTCCCAGTGTCGCAAATCTTTGTCGTTCGCACCGGGGCGCCACTCGTCGAGTTGCGCGCGGATGGTGTCAACGCCGTACCGCTGCGCGGCCGCGTGACCGGCGGTGTTCATCCGGGACAGATAGAGACTTTCTTGCAACTGCTCGCTGCGAGCCTCGGCAACCCTCCGCAGATGGTCTTGCCGGATCGAAGTCCAAAGCAGCACCGCCACCAAGGTTACGAGCAGCGCCGCCGCGATGGACGAAGCAAACGCGAGCCCCCGATTGCGGCGACTCCATCTAACGATTCTCTCGGCAGGCGTCATACGCCGTGCTTGGATCGCCTCATCATTGATGAATCGGCGTAGGTCGTCGGCCATCGCTTCGGCCGACACGTAGCGGTCCCTCGGCTCTTTGGCGGTCGCCTTGAGGACGATCGTTTCTAGGTCAAGCGGAATGCTGGGGTCGCGTCGGCTGGGTGCTGGGAGCGGCGAGTTGATGATCGCCTGAACCAGCTGCAGGCGATCTGCATTGCAGTAGGCGGGCTCCATGACCAACAACTCGTACAACGTAACGCCCAACGCGTAGATATCGGCTTGGGCGTCGCACCGTCGCTTAAACCGCTCTGGTGACATGTATCTCAGTGTGCCCAAAAGGTCACCAGTCTGCGTCAAGTCGATGTCGTCGGTCTTGGCCAAGCCAAAGTCGGCTACCCAAACCACACCGGTTGCTTCGAGGAGCAGGTTGGAGGGCTTAATGTCGCGGTGAACGATCCCCCGCGCGTGCGCATAGGCCAGTGCGTCGGCCACCTGCAGTCCAATCCGCGCTACGGAGCGATAGTAGCGCAGAGACTCGGAGCGGTTGGGAGTGCCGTCCGAGTGCGTCAGCAACGACGCGGAGCCGGACTGATTAACACCTCCAGTCTCGCCGTCGGACTTTGACGATTGGGTGTCCGAACCGAGTTCGCTCGGAGTACCTGAAGGCAAGTCAAGTCGGAATCGACCGGTTAGCACGGCCTTGGCAATGTGGTTGGAGGCCTCGTCTTCCTCCGCCCGACACCCGTGCTGTGGAGTCTGCTCACGGAGCCGCTTGAGGTCCGCGATCACGGAGTCGAGACCCTGCCCTTGGATCAGCTGCATCGCGTAGAACTCGTGTTCGCCGTCCTGGCCGACTTCGAACACAGGCACGATGTTGGTGTGGTGCAATTGGGCGGCGGCCCTCGCTTCACGCCGGAAGCGAGCTGAGCCGCTCTCGCCCCCAGCGAGTCTTGGGAGCACCTTCAGCGCGACCGTGCGGCCAAG
>JANQQA010000326.1 GCA_028285205.1 Bythopirellula sp.
AGAGTGTCGCGTTCGTTTCATCTGAAAGAATCCTTTCCGGGCTAAAGCCCGGTTGCGATTCTCTCATTCAAAATGGACTAGTTCGAGGGGGGAAGGCCAGTCTAGGAATTCTTCACAGTCCCATTGAGTGGGATCAGATTGACAGCACTCGTCCCCCTCGATTGGATTGCGATTGGAGATCAGGCGTCGTTAGCTGAAGGTTCAACTGTTCAGATTCCACAAGCGGCCAAATTCTCCTTGTTTAGTGAATGTCTTTACATCCTTCCCGTTAGTCATACCTCGCCAGCGGTGGCTAGACGCGATGACAGGGACTTAAGCAGTCGATCAGCTCGTGATATCGACTTTCTTGACCACTTTGTGCGTAAGAGGTAAGTGGTCAACAATTCAAGTGATCTCACTGGATGGACGTCCTGTCACAGCATTCTGAATAAAATCGCTTCCGAGCTATTGAAAACTAAGTCGACTCGACTTAGACTGCAGTAGAACTAAGTCGTGATGTCTTAACGAGGCGGGAAGTATTGAGCTAGCCAGTACCTCATCCCACTCCGGAAAGCCAACTCGCGGATTGAAGGCTGCGGCGACCGATGTGATGCAACTGTGAGCAACAATGCCAGGGGTCTAACGATGCTTCACTCAATAGGCACGTCGGACAAGTATCGCAAGCGCACACAACGAGAAGGATCCAAAGTGCACGTATTCCGGATGTTGGTGTTGATTTGCGCGTGCGTTTCGAGCGGGTGCTCGGATCCAGATCCGTTGGCTTCCACCATCGACGGACTGGACGACAGTACTGCGGCAGAATCCGAGGTCAGAGTTTCAAGTGACCAAGGCAACAAGACTTCTTCACGCTCGTCATCGTCAATTACGGCCGGGACGGACTTTGACGAGAGATACTTAACGATTGGGGACCTCGCTCCTCCGATCTCGGTTTCTTCCTGGCCAAAGGGAACCGGAACCGCAGCATTCCTTCCTGGCCAGATCTACGTTGTCGAGTTTTGGGCGACTTGGTGCGCGCCCTGCCTGGACGGAATGACCCACCTTAGCGAATTGCAAAAGAGGTTCGGTGATGACGTGCTGATACTGGGGATCACCAGCGAAGACGAAAAAACCGTAGAGAGTTTCTTCGCAAGCTCTAGTGGCGGCGTAAAAACGTGGCGCGAAATTGTAACGTACGCCATTGGCCTCGACGATGCACAAAGCACATTCCGCAACTATATGGAGAAGTCCGGTGACGTGGGTATCCCTAAAGCGTTCATCGTTGGCCCTGAAGGTCATATCGAGTGGATAGGTCAGCCGATGCGGCTCGATGAGCCTTTGGCGCAAGTTGTCGATGGGACTTGGGATCGAAATGCGGCTCGGGAGCTATATACCCAACTTGCCCGAGCCGTGATTCTACGACGCGAGGGACGGGCCGCGGAGTTGGCATCGCTTCAGTCGAAAATCGTGAAGGAGCAATGGAACAATGCGAATGTACTCATGGACTTGGCTGCGGCGATCGCGAATAGCCCACAACCTCGAAACTTGAAGTTGGCTCTGCGAGCCGCGCGGCGAGCGAATCTTCTGACGAACTCGCGGGATGTAATCGCGCTACGCACCTTGGCGTGGGTGCACTACGAGCGAAACGAGCTAGACTCAGCAATCACTTGGCAAAGACGCGCAGTTCAAGCCAGTCCAGGTGACGTCAACTTGCAAGCTGCTTTGGAAATGTATGACGCGGAGTATAGGGTGTTAGGCCGTGAGTGAAAGAAAGATCATCTTGGTGTTCTCTAAATCCGCTTTCTCGACGAGGATACTGCTATTCGCATTTGCGCTGGCGACAGTCAGCGAGTGTCGATCCGAGGATTACTTTCTGACAGTTGGCGGGGGCCACAATCCGATGAACAACCAGGCCTCACTGGAGAAGAACGTTCTATTCCAGCGACAGGTTCTTGTGGAAAAGCGTGCTGACAATCCAACGCATATCATTCACTTTGCTGATGGACATGATCCCTCCCGTGATTTGCAATGGCGCGATACCGACAGACTTGATGCTTACCCGCTTTCCCACAGGCTGCTGGGCATCCTGTTTAGCGACCGACATGGTATGGATCTTTCCTATCGCAATCATCAGATCAGTGGAGCCGCACCGGCTACAAGAGCCTCTCTGAAGCAGTCTCTCCAGGACTTGGGGCTAGAACTTTCAGCCGGAGATCGCTTGGTGATTTACGCAACCGGCCACGGAGGACCGGCAGCAATTGCCGAATCCGATGATGAGGAATTGCAAATCGACGCTCGTTGCAACACGCGTTTGCATATGTGGGAAAGTGATTCAGTCACGGTTGAAGAGTTCTCAAAATGGCTCGACGAGATCCCTCGACGCGTTGACGTTGTTTTGATCATGGTGCAATGCTACTCCGGTGGATTCGCCAATACATTGTTCAACGAAGGGAACTCGCAGCTCGGCATGTCTAGCCAGATACGAGTGGGATTCTTTTCCCAAGTACACGATCGTGTATCCGCAGGCTGTACGGCAGCCGTTGATTCGTCTGATTACCAGGAGTACAGCCGATACTTTTGGGAGGGACTACGGGAAAAGACATTTGATGGACGGAGGGTAGATGGAGTTGACCTAGATGGAAACGGTGACATTTCTTTCCTGGAGGCCCACGCGTACGCTGTGATAGAAAGCGATACGGTGGACATTCCCATTCGATCCAGCGAATTGATGTTGCGGCAGTATAGCGGGGTTGATCCAGCAGCGAATGATGATCCTCAGTCTGTCGACACCTGTTTCCGCTCTGACACGTCGCTATTCGAACTAGCCAGCGCCGCATCAGCGGAGCAGAGGGTGATCATTCAACGCTTGTGTGCTCGCGTCGGACTCGATGAACGGGAGGCAGTTTCGGAGGTCGATGGCGAGATCGAGACGGCGAAGGAAGAGATCGAGCGGCTCGAAGAGCAGCTCAGCGTGGCCGAGCGACGCAGAGATGAATCGTTAGATCGTCTGAAAAACCGCGTTCGGAGACGGTGGCCTGAGCTATATCACGGCTTAGTCCCTTACTCGATTGAGCTGGCGACCATGCACTCAGAGGAGTTTAGGGAGTTTGTGAGTTCGCTTGGAGCCTACGATGCGTGGGAAGCGGCGACGAACTACGTCGAGGAGGTGGAATCACAGCTAGTCGGGCTTCAGCATCGCGAGGCGAAGCTCCAACGACTGATTCGTGCATGCGATTCCGTGAGCCTGGAGATTAACTTTCGCAAAACGGCCTCGAGATCTGAGAAACGCACTTACGAGCGGATGCTTACTATCGAGCGTAGCACTCTCGAGAGGCATTCGGAATCGAATACGAATACTGATTAGCGTGCGCGTTAGCTACCGAGCAAATGGCCTTTGGGCGGAAACACTGAAACAAGTGAAGATGTATTGAATTGGTCAATCTGGCCTTGTCTGGCCTATAAAGAACGACACAGGTCGGCTCACTGTTGTGAGTCACCCGGCTTCGAGATGAAATTTATCGATCGGGGACAGGACTTCCACGGAAAGTATGCTGATTCATTGGCTTGGTGTGCTACGTTCGGAGTCACAACGCGCGTTAAGAGACAGTTCGCAGTGGCAATCGGCTTACTATTGAGTCAGCGACCCGAAAAATTCTCTTAAAGAAACTCCTTCACGCGTCTTGCAATCTAAGTCGCCGTGACTTACATTGGTGCTTGTCTAAGTCAGATAGTCTTAGTTAAGTGCGAGCATCGCATGTCAAATGCCATCATTCCGGAATTCGAGCTTCGCGTCCTCAATCACCTGTGGGAGCACGGTGGCCTGACGGCACGCCAATTGACGGACTTGATGTATCCGCAAGGCACTCACGCCTCTTACACCACGGTTAAGAAACTGCTTGAGCGTCTGGAGTCCAAGGGATGCGTCCAACGGTCCGCGGACGATCGGGCACATCGCTTCACGGCCATCATTGACCGCGAATCTGTTGTTGCTAATGAACTGGAGAATGTCGTTGATAGGCTTTGCGAAGGCTCGATTGCGCCGCTAGTCAATGCTCTTGTCCAGAGAGTTGACTTGAGCAAGAAGCAAAGATCTGAACTCGAGCAACTAATCTCCGACTTCCAATCAGATGCCAAAAAGAAGGGTCGGAGAAAGCGATGATCACACTTTACCTTGTGCTAAATGCCGTTTTTGCGAGTGCTCTGGCAGCGGTCGTGTACGCGTGCAGTCATTTCATTCGCAACGCTCGCATAGTTCACCTACTTTGGGTAGTGGTGCTACTGAGGTTTTTGGCCCCGCCGCTGGTGGACATCCCTTTCAGTGGATCATTTCTAGAAGCGGAATCCAGAGTGACCACCACGCCAGGCGGGCTGCACCGCGATGCAACCGGAGAACTGCAAGATATTGCCCACCAGCCTACGGCGACAATTGCTCCAGAGTCGCGGATTCCGTTTTCCCGGCTGTTGACATGGATTTGGGCGGCCGGCTCAATCCTGGTTCTCGCACTAGCCATGGTGCGAGGACTACGTCTTCGCTTCCTCACTCAACGTACCGGAACATATACGGAAGCTCTTCAGCTCCAAGTTCGCAGGCTGAGTACGGAAATGGGGCTTCGGCAAGCACCCAAAGCCCTGCTCGTACCGGCACGAATTAGCCCAATGGTGTGGGCCTGGTTCGGTCGCCCAGTAGTACTGCTGCCGAAGGAACTCTGGGAAACACTGTCTGACGAAGAGAAGGGAGCAATACTTAGGCATGAATTGGCTCACCTTGCACGCCGTGACCATTGGGTCCGAGTAGTTGAAGCGTTGGCTACCGTGACGCATTGGTGGTGCCCGGTACTTTGGTGGGCTAGACGCGAGCTGCATCGATATGAAGAACGCTGTTGTGATGGTCTGGCCCTATCGTCAGGCCTGGAATCAAGAGCGGCGCTCGCACGAGCATGTATGCAGACTATCGATTTTATCGGGCAACGGCGCAGTTCTCGGTTCCAGTTTGGGGTATCGGGAATGGCGGGATTTGATTCACTTCGCCAGCGTATCAACTTCATATTGGAGGGAGATCACATGCACGCTCTTTCACAGCGAGTTGCCGTAACACTGTGCCTCGTCGTCTTGCTCGCACTTGGTGTTTCTCCGGGGTTTGGAGAGCCAACTCTACAGGATGAGACATACAAGACCGTTACAGTGCCGGACGCATTTGAGAGCCTAAGAGTGATCGGCGGAATTGATGTCGCGATACAGTTCGGTCCAAAACAAGAGATCGCGATTGGTGACATAAGTGGATCGGAACCGAGTTTCATCGTGGATGACGAGAATAGGCTGGTGATTACTTTGAACGGACTGATTCGCCAGAGCGCCAAGCGGAAGCGACCGAAGGTTGTCATTACGACACCCAAGATGATCGCCATCGAAGCAAAGACGAACGCGGCAGTTTCCGTTGCTAAAGTGAAAGCTCCGGTACTGGTAGTTGCCGTCGAAGAGCATTCTCAGGTCGTGGCCGATGGGCATTGCAAATCACTTACGGTGACAGCTGACAATTCGAGCACTTTTCTGGGAAGCAAGATGACGGCTGCGGCGGCAGTCGTCGCGGCGCAACGAAAGTCGGCGATATCTATTGGCAGCGTTCAGTCGTTGGTACGAAACAGCGACTCGACAAGCAACATTGAAGTCGTTGGTAGCAACGTCGTGTCACTCCGATTAGACAAACAGTAACTTGCCAGACTTCGGCAAATTAACCGCCTGCTTATGTCAATGGTCGTTCTCATAAGAGTTCATCTGCGTATCGCTTCGCTAATACTGGGCACACTGTTCGGCAACCCAGGATCGTCGGCTGATACTGGCTTGGAGCAGAGGCTCAACGAGACGCTGTCTAGGTTTACCGCACAGGACGCTCCTGGTGTGGCCGTCGGAGTAGTTCTGCACGGAGAACTCGTCTACGCGAAAGGATTTGGCATGGCAAACATTGAACAAGGTTCGCCTATCACGCCAAAATCTCCGTTTTACATCGCTTCGGCATCCAAGCAATTTACGGCTGCCTGTGCGGCTCTACTTGTCGAACGAGGTCAACTAAGACTGTCCGATGATGTGCGGACGCATCTTCCAGAACTTCCAGATTACGGGCACAAGATCACAGTAGATCATCTGATTCACCATACCAGCGGTGTACGCGAATGGAGTTCGTTGATCCTGTTTCGCGGTGAGGACCCACGCTACGAACAGCACATTTCGCAAGACGATGTCTTTCGTTTACTCTGTCGACAAAACCAGCTCAACTCCGATCCAGGTTCGGAGTATCGATACAGTAGCGGCGGCTATGTCTTGCTGACTGCAATACTTGAGCGAGTGTCTGGACGATCACTCCGTGAATTCTCTCGCGAGGAGATTTTCGAGCCACTGGGAATGGACCAAACGCGTTTCGAGGACAATTATGCGGAGCTACTCCCGGGACGCGTGGACAGTTATCGTCGCACGTCTAATGGGCAATACGAGCGTTTTCTCAAGCATTTTGACGTCTATGGTGACGGTGGACTCGTCACGACCGTCGGAGATATGGCAAAGTGGGATGCGAATTTCCGGTCCCAACGAATTGGCGGCAATCGATTCTTGAAACTAATGGGATCCAAGGGCCGCCTCATTGATGGTCGAGAAATCCCGTATGCGTTTGGACTGGAATCCAAATCCTATCGCGGACGGTCGACGATTGAGCACAACGGTGGAATGCTTGGCTACCGAGCAGACTACATCCGTTTTCCAGACGACGACTGCTCAGTCATCGTTCTTGGTAACTCATCGGAAGCGGCCGGTGTTGTTTACCAAGTCATTGATCAAGTGCTACCTATCCCTCATGAAAAGCCAATGGCGTTGCCAGATGCTACTGCGAAAACGGATCTCGTCGCTGTCGAAACGGAGTTCCTCGGGCATTACTGGATAGCCTCCAGCAATATGTACCGGCGGCTTACCATCGCTGATGGTCGTCTACTTCTTGATTGGGGTCCACAGACGGACGGCGACCAATTGGTAGCTGTTTCGCCGGACCGATTTCGTGTCATCAGAAACGGCGTACCTATCGGACTAGTCACTCTCCGCAAACGTGGAGCGGAAGCGCTGCTGGAATACTCGTCCAGTAGTTCCGTCGGTGATTTTCGCGCCGTTCGCTACGATCCTACACCGCCCGAGGCAACGAAGGAAGTCGAACAGTTTGTCGGGGAGTACTACAGCGAAGAACTCGATGTGACGTACGAGCTGTTTCTCAATGGTGATGCACTGATCCTGAAAATGGGCGAGGCGATACCCCGCCAGCTGTTTCCTCCGGGAGAATCCGTCGTTTGGAATTCAAAAGACATGGTGTTTGTGAAGTTCGGAGAGATCATATTTCGTCGCAACTCATCCGGTGACGTTGTCGGCCTCGCGATCGGTGATAGTCGTGTACGCGGAGTCAACTTCGTTCGCACTCGCTAATCTATTGGTGCAGCAAGTCATCCCATAACAACAGGCAGCCCGATGAACGCTAGGACTTGGGGTATCATCTTATTGATCGCAGCCCTCTCTTGGTGTGCGTTGCGATCAGATAACGCGGTCGCAAAAGCACTTCACGTAGAGGCCTTTGGCGAGGAAGTGAGACAGCACACGGCTATGCTGCACCTTACAGGGTGTGCGGTGGCGGTGATGCAGGACGAAGACGTATTGTTTCGCAGAAACTTTGGATTTGCAGATCTAGGAAGTAGGCAACCTCTACGTGACGATTCCATATTTTGGCTTGCATCCGTTACAAAGACCTTCTCGGCTGCAATGTTGATGCGATATGTCGAACAAGGAAAGATCCGCTTAAGTGATCGTATCACATCCTATCCGTTTACGTCGGTTGGATTCTTTCCGAACAGGGTAACTCCGGGCGTTCAGCTAAAGCACGTTCTTAGCCATACTTCCGAGTCAACTCCAGGTGAAACGTTTATTTATCACGGCGGCCGCTTCAATTTCCTCTCCGGTGTATTCAATTCATTGCGTAGCGCCAGCCAATCGTCGTTCGTGAGTGAATTGCAATCGCAAATCGTTGAACCGTTGCAGCTTGATAGCACGTTTGCCGGGTATCCGAGCGAAGACAATCCAGGGGCTATGAGGATTGTGACCCCATATCGATTTGAGGAATCGAAGAGAAGCTTCGTTCCGAATCTGGGAATGCGGGAATTGAACACGGCTTTTCCTGCCGCTGGACTGCTTTCCAGTGTGGATGATTTACTAACGTATTCGGCCGCATTGGACAACGATTTGCTGATGAATAGCGCCACGTACCAAAAAATGACCAGCCCAATGCGAAATCGCGGAGGAATTGAACACCCGTATGGTCTGGGATGGTTCGTTCAGAAGGCCCACGGTGTCACCATGCATTGGGCCTACGGACTTGGAGATTCCGACTCGGCATTGTTGTTGAGGATTCCGGAACTCAAGTTGACGCTCGTCGTGCTGTCAAATTGCAGCTTTGCTTCGGCCCCATTTCGATTTGGTTCGGGAAATGCGTTGAACTCACCATTTGTTGTGTCGTTCGTCAAGCACTTTGTACTTCCCAAGGATGAGCAACCGGAGATGCTCAACTACGATCGCCCTTCAACTCTGCGAGAGGGAGTCTTTGAGAGTCAGGCGATCTTTCGAGATGAGCTATGTGCTCAAGTGTTTTGCCGGACGTTCGTCGAACGGAGAATTGGAGAGGATCTGCATAGCGAGCAGCTTTTGCGTCTTCTAGTCGAGGTCGATAGCAGGCGACTCGACGACGCAAATCCATCGCTAATGAACGTCCTGTCTCACCACCCCAATGACGAGCTAGATTCGGCAACCGAGCGTTTTGTGAAAGCGACTCGTGCAAAGCCGTACAATCCTGAGGTTGAGTTCGATATCGCGAGACGACTTCAAGCCAAAGGCTTCAAGGATGATGCCCTCAACGCTTTTCGTAGAGTGGCAGATCATTCTGGTTTCGAGGAACAAGCATCGACCATCGAAGCATGCGCTGAGACGGCTCGGCTGTTGGCGGAGATCGGCAGAATTGAGCTAGCGCTCGAATACCAATGGCGCAGCATCTGTTTCGCCTATCGAGCTGGCTACGGCACACAAGACAAACTTACCGCTTTTCGCGAGCTGGTCAGTTCACTCGAACACCCTGATAGCAAATAGCCTCATTATAAGTGAACAATGACCGCATCAGTTCGATTCGTGAAGCTGCATGCCGATTTGCTGCTCTGAGAGAGCAGTCATCCCCTAGCTAACCAATTCACAATCACCATGTGTAAGCGACCGATACCTTCCAGCCCAAGAAAGCGCTTCCTGACCGTCGTAGTTTCACTGATGTGCACTGCGACTCCGCTGCTGCATGCCGCAGAAACCGAGCCTGTTGTGCTCAGCGTATCCCAATGGCGCGAAGACGTAACCTATCTGAGTAAGATGGTATGGACTTGTCATCCGGATCCGACCATCTATGGCCCGACACGCGAAGAGTACGACCTGAAGGTCACTGCTCTACTGAAATCGATTCCGGACCTGGGGGATGCGGAGCTCCTGCTTGAAGTCCTCAAGCTCCAGGCAATGTTGAACGACGCTCATAGCGGTACTGATTGGAAAACCATCGACAAGAGGATTCTCAATGCGAAAGAAACGCCATTCCGATTCTACGCAGGACGAGATGGTTGGTTTCTCATGGCTACAACGGAGCAGTACGCCAGATATCTCGGGTGGCACCTGACTCACGTTGGTGGCCATCGAGTTGATGATGTCATAAGGATGATCATTCCCCTAGTTTCTGGAGACAATCTAATCAACCGGCGCACTCACGCTGGTCAGAGACTAAACCGGGCTGCGCTGCTTCATACGCTAGGAGTGCTGCAAGACGGTGACAGTATCACGTATCGACTAAGGAGTTCGGACGGTACGATGATGGAGGTGACAGCTGAAGCACGTGCTCAAGTCAATGGCTCGCAATTACTTGAGCTTTTTGATGCCGCCAAGTCGCCGCTACCTTTATGGAGAAAGAACGCCGGTCGCGACTACTGGTTCGAAGTAGTTTCTGAGCATCAGCTTGTGTATGTCCAGTGCAACCGGATCCGCAACGCGGAAGAAGAATCGATGTACGACTTTACTAAGCGACTGTTCGAGTGCGTCGATGCGCAGCTGATCAGCAAGTTTATACTAGACCTTCGCCAGAATCCTGGCGGCGACCCCGAGTTGGCCTGGCCGCTGATTCATCAAATTGCGATGACTGAGAAGATTAACCAGACAGGTAAGCTCTTCGTGATCGTGGGCCGCGGAACAAAGTCTGCAGCACCGACCACGGCAGTCCGCCTCCAAAATCTATCGCACGCGATAATTGTTGGTGAGCCCACCGCCGGACGCCCCAACGGCTTTGGTAATGCTTACACATTCACCTTGCCAAACTCAGGGCTTACTATGCGATGCTCGACATTGTACATGCAGCCCACAGCACTGCCAGACAGACGCCCATGGATTACGCCCGATTTGTCTGCTGAGATCACGGCCGACGATTACAGGTACAATCGCGACCCAGCCATAAAGGCAATCGTCGATTTTAAGCTGGTGGATTCTCTTCTCGACGTTGCCGGAGGTATTAGTGAGCTCAATACAGCCGACCGGGTCATCGACAGCATTAAGCGATTTCGTCACAATCACCAAAACAAGTGGATATATATCATGGACGACGTCGATAAGCTTGGACACGGATTTCTAACTGCAGGCAAGATCGATGACGCGATAGCAGTTTTTGAATTCAATGCTCGCCAATACCCGTATTCGTCGATTGTACACAGCAGTCTCGCCGAGGCGTTTCTGGCCCAGGGACATAGGGTGCGAGCAATCGAGTCCTATCGGACATCACTTCGAAAAACTCGAAATACGAAAGCACTCGACGGTCTCAGGCAACTTGACGCCCTCAACCCTTGAGTAGCAACTGTTTGGTCGATTGTCTCTCGACCAGCGAACGTATCATTTAGCTCCGCTTTATCTGTAATGTGTGCCTTGCGATTGCGCGCAGCGGTGATCACCTTCGCGTGTGGAATCGTTGGTATTTAAATCGTAACTCCAAAAGGTGGTATCAATTTGAGTCTACGGGCGTCTGATTGCAATCTCGTGGTTTGCCGTGTTCTCCAAATGACGGCTAGATCCTACACTCAGGTCTATTCGACTTCCGGTTCAGCAGGGCGGGAATTGGATTGACGGTATTGGTCGATGGCGGTTCTCGGGGACGGACGTAGGAATCCGACCTCTTGCAGCTTCAGTAGTGCCTTTCAGCCAGCGGTTGGATCAACCGTTGACTCGAAGGCTCCGCTCAAACTGAAGGCGGTGAAAACGACCTCAGCAACTTCAAGCTTTACCGAATTTAACTCATATTGGGCTCTTCCGGCGGTAGCTCCAACCTGCCTCAGCCGTAAACGCCGAACGCCTATGCGAAGCAGCTTCTGCAACTTCAATCTGATTCAACGAAGCAATTTCGAGTTCAAATCGGTTCGACCAAAGTGAACCCAGTTGGATGCCCCGAGTAAGTCCGCGCTCGCCTAGCAATTCTCCAGTCAACTTCGATTGACGCCACCAAATGGAGTTATGGTCTCCTTAGCTGTGGATTCCAAGCTCGAAGGTGATCGCCGACGCGCGCAACTGCAACATATCGTTCACTCTGGATTATCTTGACTAATAGCTGATGGGCGATGCTCCATTTTGTATGGGCATCAAAGATGCTTGCCATCTTCTTGACCATACCCACTAGCGGGTCCGCCGATGAGCTCTCTGCCAATGTCCGGCGATGCATCTCTCTCCATGTACATATGCTCAGAACATTCGCATGGACATTCCCATCTGTGCATGGACTTTTTAGCACTCCCAATCGGTATGGACTAATCAGGGCATTGGAAAGGGACTGTCTCATGCTATGCTATGGAAACAGAACTCCTCGTCTTTCCCCGGTAGGGAATCGAGCCGTCTGACATCGTGCAAGAGCTAGGTCTCTCGAGAATATCCTATCTCAAATTTGGCGACGACAGCGGATCAGAAAAGAGTTCCAAACACCTCGGATGACTCAGTGTTAACTGCCTGTATAAGGTAGCCCACGGGCAGTTGTTCGCTCAAAAGCCTTAACTCACTTCTTTGCTCAGACCAAGGAAGTACTGCGGTTAGAGATTCGACGCTACTGGTTATTCACTCGAGGGCTACGAGCGCATTGGCAACTTCTACGTCGCCGATTAACCATCTTTGGGAGGCCCCAGAGGTTCTGATGTGTGCAAGTGGCAAATGTTTCACAGCCCTATCTGTCAGGCAAGAGATTGGTCAGCTGGTCTTGCATTTGTCTTCATGTAGTTGACGCAGCCAGTTGGCGACTCAAAAAACCGCTCGTCGGACTCAATGAGGTTTAGATAGTAATGAAAAGAAACGACGCACTGAAGCGACTTCACGGTAAGCGGCGTGTCAGGAGCAAGGTCTCGTTCGTCATCGCAGTTGCGATTGGTGCGATACTCTCCTTGGCTCCTTTGGTCCGTTCTATGGCGCAAGAGTCACAGATTTCGGAGACAACAAGGACAAGTCTAAAAATGCATGAACCTGATACCTTTGGCCAGGACGTTGACTTTCTCAAGCGACACGTGGACACGATCGTGCTCGGTGCCGCCGGCAAAGCGCAGGTTGCTGTTGTGCCCGCGTACCAAGGTCGCGTCATGACCTCAACAGCCGCCGGTCCTGACGGGGCAAGCTTTGGTTGGATCAACTACGCACACATCGAGTCGGGCGAGAGCACCCCTCACATCAACGTGTTCGGTGGCGAAGAACGCTTCTGGCTAGGTCCCGAAGGAGGTCAGTTCAGTATCTACTTCGCTCCCAGTGCAAAGTTTGAATTTTCCGACTGGCAAACCCCTCCGTTGATCGATTCGGTTACTTATCCGGTCGCCGAGCAAAACGAAAACAGCGTTACCTTTCGTCACGAAGCAGAGATCGCCAACTATTCGAAAACTCGATTCCAGCTCCGTATCGAGCGCACTGTCGAGCTGATCGAAAGCGGCGGGAGCCTCGGCATTGATGATGGTCAACTCGAATGGGTGGGCTACCGCACGGTCAATCAGCTCACCAATACCGGCAAGAAAGACTGGTCGAAGGAGACGGGCCTGCTGTCGATCTGGCTACTGGGGATGTACAAGCATGGTCCCGAGACCACGGTCGTCATTCCGTTCAACAAAGGCTCCGAGCAGGAGTTGGGACCAATCGTCAACGACACGTATTTCGGCAAAGTGCCCGCGGAGCGTCTCAAGGTGGGTGATGACGTCCTGTTCTTTTCGGGCGATGGCAAGTTCCGCAGCAAGATCGGCCTGACTCCTCAGCGGGCCACCGACATCTGCGGCAGCTACGACGCAAAAGGCAACGTGCTTACGATCGTCAAGTATAATCAACCTGGGCCGGAAACGACCGACTACGTCAACTCGATGTGGGAATTGCAAGACGAACCGTACTCAGGCGACGTGATCAATTCTTACAACGACGGCCCCGCAGAGCCCGGCGAGGAGCCGCTGGGACCGTTTTACGAACTGGAAACGTCCAGCCCTGCCCTGGCACTCAAGGCCGGAGAAACCGGCAGTCACATTCAAGAGACCTATCACATCGTCGGACCGCGAGCACAACTCGACAAGTTGGCTCAGCAGATGCTGCGAGTCTCCTTAGATGAAATAGAAGCTGCTCTGGGCAACTGACATTTCTAAACGCTTCTCACAAGTCAACACTCACTGTTCAACAGGCACGAATGAGTACTATCTCCTCTAACTCTGAGACTGAAAGTCCGAACGATCAACACCGAGTGATTCCTCCAGGCGCAGTCTGGCCTTTCTTCCTACTTTCTAGTTGCTTTTTGTGGTGGGCGATCGCGAACAATTTGACCGACCCTCTCGTTAGAGTTTTTAAAGAGATTTTTGGAATGTCGACCTTCGGCGCGTCGGCAATCCAGTTCGCCTTTTACTTCGGCTACTTTTGCATGGCGTTGCCGGGCGCGCTGATTGCTCGTCGGTCCTCGTACAAATCGGGCGTTCTTGTTGGGCTTGGTCTCTACGCGGTGGGATGTTTCTTGCTGTATCCTGCAATGCTCGTCCAGCAGTTCGCGCTGTTTTGCTTCGCGTACTATGTCCTGGCCTGCGGCTTGGGCATTTTGGAAACCAATGCAAACCCTTACGTGATGGTGCTGGGTTCGGAGGAATCGGCCACTCGGCGATTGAATTTCGCACAGTCGTTCAATCCAATCGGCTCTGTAATTGGGATCGTCATGTGCCAGTGGATGATCATGGCGAAGCTTCCGAAGGACGAAAGCGGTGCGCTTTCCATCTCGCCAGAGCAGTCGTCTGAGTCCTTGAATACGGTAATTTACCCCTACCTAACGGTTGCAGCCATTCTTGGACTCGTATGGGTGTTGATTCTGACGACCAAAATGCCCAAAGCTTCCGACGACGACGATGAAATCCATTTTGTTGACACCGCAAGTCGCCTACTCGCTAACCGCAACTACGTATTCTCTGTCTTTGCCCAATTCTGCTATGTAGGAACACAAATTTCTGTTTGGACGTACACAAACTTCTATATCCCCGAACAGCTAGAAGTATCTCAGGAAGTCGCACTGCAGTGGCATACTGGGGCTCTGATTCTATTCGGGTGTGCACGATGGGTATTCACGGGGCTGATGTCGCGATTCCGCCCCTCGAGCTTGCTAATTTTCGCCGCGATCATGGCATGTGCAATGACCGTGACGGTGGTGTTTGTCGGTGGAAAGCCGGGAGTCATCGCCCTGGTCTGTATCTCTGGATTTATGTCGCTTATGTTCCCCACTATTTTTGGCCTAGGATGCGCCAATCTCGGGCAAGACACGAAGCTGGCCTCGTCAGGTCAAATTATGGCTATTGTTGGCGGTGCAATCATCACACCACTTCAGGGGTGGTTAGTGGATCAACGCGGAGTTAGTCAATCTTACCTGCTTCCACTTGCGTGCTTCGTGGTCATTGGGCTCTATGCAGCTTACGGCCGCAAGCATGAGCATGAAGACCCAGCTCTCTCGACCTAAGGAGCTTTCGGATATATGTCATCGTCTCGACGAGATTTTTTGAAAACAACGGCTGTTGCCACCGGTCTGAGTGCCGTCAACCAGGCCAGCAGCGTGCTTGCCGATTCCAGCGGCGTGCATTCAGGCGTCAACGAGACCTTGCGTGTTGGCCTCGTCGGCTGCGGCGGGCGCGGCACCCAAGCGGCGATCGATGCCCTGGCGGCTGACGAGCAGGCTGAGTTAGTTGCCGTAGGCGACGCGTTTCATGACCGCGCCGAGGCATGTTGGAAGAGCCTCAAGGGCGACAAGAAGTTCGGCAAGCGAGTGACTGCGGTTGCTGATCGCATCTTCAGCGATTTTGACAACTACAAGCAAGTCATCGACTTGTGCGACGTTGTGTTGCTCGCCACGCCACCGCACTTTCGTCCTCAGCACCTCAGCTATGCCGTCGAACAAGGCAAGCACGCATTCGTCGAGAAGCCGATTGCTGTCGATGCTCCTGGCGTCCGGCAAGTGATGGCAACTTGTCGACTGGCTGAAGAAAAGAAGCTCTCGATCGTTTCCGGCCTTTGTTGGCGGCACGATCTTGGTGTACGCGAAACGATGCGCCGAGTGACTGAAGAGAAAGCAATCGGAGATATTGTTACTATCGAGTCTTCCTACAACAGGGGAACGCTTTGGCATCGCGGCGATGATTCAGCTTGGAGTCGGATGGAATATCAACTCCGCAATTGGCTTTATTACACGTGGTTGGCCGGAGACCATATTCTGGAGCAGGCGATTCATTCGCTGGATAAATCGGCGTGGTTACTGGGCGACATTCAGCCCCTGCGCGCCATGGCCATGGGCGGCCGTCAACAACGCGTCGATCCTAAGTGGGACACATTTACGACCACCTCACGGTCTTCTACGAGTACCCCACCAGTCAGCACGTCTACTTCACCTGCAGACAGCAAGACAACACAACAACACACGTCGACGACCGTGTCTTGGGCACACAAGGGCACGCGAAAATATTGCGGGACCTTATCGTACCGAGCGAGGGCAAGCGGTGGCGTTATCGAGGTCCCAAGCCCAGCATGTACCGCGTCGAGCATCAAGAGTTGTTCATGAGTATCCGCGATGGCAAGCCAATCAATAACGGACACTACATGTGCAACAGCACCATGATCGGTGTCATGGGTCGGATGGCGGCCTACTCGGGTAAGACGCTAACTTGGGAAGAGTGTTTCGAAAGCGATGAACGGCTTGGCCCCACGGAATACGCCTGGTCGGATATGCGCGAACCTGAGGTGGCGATTCCCGGAAAAAAGTCTATGAGTTGATGTCTGGCAGTCGGCCAGTCTGTAAGCAAGTTTAGGAGTTAAACGCTATGACCATTCTGCTTCGTTGTTCCTTCATAATTTGCCTCCTGAACCTGCTGCTGCTTGGCCGCGCGTCCGCGATCAATCCGGTGGGCACAAGCAACGACAACCAAGACTATTTCGATCTGGCGAATAATACGAATGATTTTCTTTCGGTCGGGTTGGTCAGCGTGCCAGGGGCTTCATGTTCCGGGGCTTGGATAGGTGACGACTTGGTGCTGACAGCACGGCACTGCGGCGGCGGCCCCAACAGCATCACATTCACATTTCCGAACGGGCAAGCTTACGGGTCGATCAATCACTGGACCTCCAATCTTGCCGCCAACGTGAACGATTTGGCGATCGTTCAACTGGCCGAAACGCCAAACGTACCGGCAAACTACATTTCAGGTAAGATTCGACCCAATAATGACGGCGTTGCCGGACAACTAGGAACCCTAGTCGGTTACAGCACGATTGGACGCTCGGCTGGTCACAATACGATAACTGCCGCCAGTAACACCGGCGAAACACAGGCTATCCGGTCGAATGCGTCTGCATTCGAACTCGGAGCAATCTTAAACTCCGGGGACAGCGGCGGTCCCCTTTTTGTACAGGAGGACGATGGCAGTTTTTCCATCGTCGGTGTGGCCGCAGTGCTGTTCAACAACTTCGATATCTGGGCCAATCCAGTTGCCTACTACGAACAAATTGAGTTCGGCCGGCAAACCAATCACTTTGGGTTCTTTCAAGACGGCGAGCCAGTACCTCAACTCATGGGGGATACCAATCGCGACTTGATCCTTGACCACCGGGATGTCCAAAACTTGATGACGGGTTGGAAGCAAGATCACTCTGGCCTCACCGCAACTCAGGCTTGGCTAAGAGGAGATTTCGATGGCAACCATACAACCGACCTGAAAGACGTCTTCACGCTACATCAGGCGCTCCAGAGCAACGGCTTGTCGTTCCCGTTCGAGGCGCTCACCGTGCCGGAGCCCTCCGGAATGTGTGTCATTCTCATAGGCATTGCACTCCTGCCGAGAGTACGGCAGCCAAGCTAAACGCTTGACGAATAACCATCCAACACTCTCTAACCTTGCGGCATGCGGATGATAGAGGCAATATGTGAGCGCGTAGCCAACAGCACGCTCTATAGTTTTCTATTGGTTTACGTTGTGGTTTTCTGCAGTTCCCCGATCGTTGCGGCAGAATCCGCAGCAGTACCGCAAGGATTTGTTTCGCTCTTCAACGGCGAAGATCTTTCTGGTTGGTGCGGCAGAGTTCACACTAACCCCGTAGAGTTTCGCGACCTGGCGGCTCCTGAAAAAGCTCGTAGGCAAAACAAAGCGGATGCAAGCGTCGCAGCTCACTGGAGCGTGAAGAACGGAGTGATCGTTAACGACGGACACGGCGCCTACCTAACGACCGTCGAAGTGTTCGAGGACTTCGAGTTGCTCGTAGACTGGAAGATGGTCGATCCCGTCGCGGACAGCGGCATCTATCTGCGTGGCTGCCCGCAGGTGCAAATCTGGAATCCGGCCAACGAATCGCAGCACCAGCACGGTGCCCAGCTGGGCTCTGGAGGGCTGTGGAACAACAACCCCGGCAGTCCCGGCAAAGACCCGCTGGTGAAGGCCGATCGGCCCGTCGGCCAGTGGAATACACTACGCATCCGGCTGGTGGGAGACCGAGCAACTATCCATCTCAATGACCAGCTCGTGGTGGATGACGCGGTGATGCACAACTACTTCGACCGCAAGAACAAGCTCTACCGCCGAGGTCCTATCCAGCTGCAAACACACGGCGGGGAGATGCACTTTCGAAACGTGTATGTGCGTCGACTTTCCAGCGCAAATCAACCCGACCGTGACAGCACCTCGGCAAGCGACGCGGATTACTCTCGCATTATCTTGAAAATCAAATTCCGGTAGTGCTACGAAAGGCTCGCCTTGACCAGAGTCTGCCAGAAAACCTCACTCGGTCTGTGACGCTATCGACCTCTAGAATTTGTGGGCAAAGTTTTTGGCCACCTTAGTCTTTGATCGGTTTAAGTCGGATCGACTTTAGATTCATCAGCGCCGAGTTACCGCCCAGCTTGCGAACGGAGAGATCGACTTGCCCTTTTTCTAAGGAAATCTTTCCGAGCGATCGTGCTTCGAACTCCTCCCAACTGCCCGTAGGTTTAACCTTCGAGCGTAGCGCCTCCGCGTCATCGATTCGAAACTCGAATTCAAGTCCACGGGATCCGTCTGGTGCTGCACGTTCGAGAACGACTTCGTACTCACCCTCTTGCTGTACTTCAACGCGCCAAGTGGGGAAATCACCGGCGTTGGTCCAGAATCCGAGGGCATCGGTTCGATCTTCTACTCGAATCATGCTCCCAGTGAGAGTTGCGTCTCTGGCAGTGAGTTGCGTCGCACCGTTGGCGGCGAGCTCTTGTACAAGAATATGACGCTTCGCGTCGAGTTGTCCGTCGTACTTTACAGCGACGACGCTTACCAGCGGATCCGAAGGATGTTTCGGTGCATAAATTCGCACCAAGGTCTCATCCGTTCTCTCGACTTTCAGTTCATTCGAAGGCTCGGAAAGCAGATGCGCTGACACGATCTTGTTCGTAACGCCGGGCAATAACAAGACCCCATCTTCAGGCCAGTCGTAGACGTGAAGAAAGAGCATGTTTTCGTTGGGCTTGTGAGTAGCTCTACCTTGCTTAAAGTCGTGGAGCGGGCTTGCCTGCGCGTCGTAGATCGCTTCGCCGTTGCGTTCGAGCCACAGTCCCATGTATTGGATCAGCGACCACTCGGGTTGGTCGATACGGCCATCCTTCGTCGGCCCCACGTTGAATTCGATATTCCCGTTGCCCGACACGCAATCGACAACCATTCGCACGGTTTGGGTCGGGGTCAGGAACGCATCCGGGTCTTCGTTGAGGTTGTGTCCGAAGCTTTTGCCGAGGCCACGCCACATAGCCCAAGGTAGACTGCGGTCGACGTTTGCGTGATACTCGACGTGAAAGAGATCGCCCCGGTTTCCTCGGGTTCCCTTGCCTAAGCGATCGTTTAGCACGACTTCCTGGCCACGCGCAGCGGCCTGATTGTAGTAGTAAGCGGCGATCTGCTTGCCTTTCCAATACGACTCGGGGTAGTCCCATTCGCCGTCGAAGTACAACAAGTCGGGTTGGAATTTCTCGATAAGCTCGACGATCTGAGGAATCATGAAATCATCGACGTAGTTCTCATGCTCGATCAGACCGGTGTACGTCTTGCCTTCGATGGTTTTCAGCTGGGCCTCCCGATCCCCAAGCCAGCCGTTTCCGTGAAACTCACGGATGTAGATTGGATTGTACCATTCGTATAACGAGTAATAGAAGCCTATCTTCACATGATACTTTCGAGCCGCGTCGACCAACTCGCGCAAAATGTCGCGTTTGGGCCCCATCTTCATCGCATTGCGATCAGTGTACTTCGTATCCCACAGGCAGAAGCCATCGTGATGCTTGGACGTGATGAAGAAGTACTTCACACCGTTTCGAGCGAGCATGCGCATCCATTCATCACCGTCGAAATTCTCAGCGGTGAACATCGGAATGAACTGATCATAAGCGAAATCCGCGCCGTAGGTTTCGGCATGGTGACGCCGGGTCGCACTATCCGGCGACTGAAGGCGATTCATGTACCACTCTGAGTAGCTGTCCGGACCAATGCCTGAATCGCGGGCCGCCCAGGCGGGGACTGCATAGGGGCCCCAGTGCATGCTGAAGCCGACTTTCGCGTCGCGGAACCACTGCGGTGTCTTATGTGATTCCAAAGATTCCCAAGTCGGCTGGTAAGGGCCTTCGAGGTCCAACAGTGGATGCGTCGCCTGTTGCACCTCTTGTCCTTCCCGGGCACTGTCCACAGCCGCGCGGTTCTCTTGGGAACTGACCTGCTTGCAACAAGAGAAGGATAAAACAACGAGACTTGCCAAACTGAAGATAATCGAACGTGCCATCATGATTTTCTAGAAACTGATTTTAGGAGAGATTGAAAACTGGATGAAGTCAGCTAGGACTTCGACTATGCTTCGCCACCGAAAATCTTTGCGAGGTCATTGCTGAAAGCCCAATGGCTCACTCTGCCGGTGTTTCCACTGGCTGCAGGCGAACCTCGCGCAGGTTCATGAATCCACCACGCCTCAAACTGGAGGCTTTGACGGTTAGTGAGTACGTACGCGCCTCGTCTAATGTGATCTTGCCAATGGTGACCGGCTGGTAGCTGTGCCAGCCACCTGTTGGTGTGACTTGGTAATTCACTTGTTGCTCAGGCGACGAGTTTAGCGTGGCGACCATCGTGCCGCCGGCAGCACCGTCGACGCCGATCGTCATGATCAGGTCGTACACACCGGGAGTGCTCTTGACGCTGCCTCCTAAGTGTTGCACGGACTCGGGGCGCGTCGCATTGAACGTAAAGGTGGCAGCCGCGTCGGCGCTGGTCCACCAGCCAATGTTCTGATTGGATTGTTCCAATCGAATGTTTGGGCCCTCTAGCTCGGCTCTGGCGGCCGGCATGACGATACTTCGGTCGCTACGTTGGTTAACTGCCGAGTCGTTCTCGACTTTGCATTCGCCCTGCAAATCAACACACACGACCACGACGGAATCGTTCGCAATCGACTTGGGCACCTCAAAGCTCTTCATGTCGGAGTCGAACGTCAGCTTCTTTCCCTCTGCCAACAACTTGACGCTGGTGATGTCGTTCTGAAGTCCCGTGAGGGTGACAGCGCCCGATTCGGGTGGGCTGAACAGATGCACGTAAAGGCGTGTTCCACTGTCGATCGGCCTGGTCGAGCAACACCCGCCAAAGTCGTAGTAGCGAAACGGACTGGCGAAAGTTCCGTAGATGGCTTCTTCGTTGGCTTCGACCCACTCGCCAACCTCCGTCAATGCGCTCACGCAAGGTTCCGGGATCGCACCGAATCGATCAGGCCCGACGTTCAGCAGCAGATTGCCGCCCTTGCCGACAATGTCACAGAGCAGCTTGATAACGTCCGCTGATGACTTCCACTGATCATCATGATATGAGAAGCCAAACGACTCGTTCATCGTGTGGCAGACTTCAAACGGCTGATCGTGTTGATTGCCGGTCGGAACCCATTTCTCTGGGCTGAAGTAGTCGCCGTAGCGGTTGCTGAGATCGTTCCACCAGCGATTATTGGTAATGATGTGCGGCTGCTTCCGCAAGAGGTTGGTCAGGTTTGAGCTTGTCTTCCACGTCGAGCCTTGCCACTTGGCGTTGGAGTAGTCGATCCATACGACTGCCAGCTCGCCATAGTTGCTGGCGAGCTCGTCGAGCTGGCCTGACATGTAGTCCACATACTGATCGTGGTCAGCGCCGGCCGGCACCGGGAAGGGACGACTGAGGTCGTACGCGGAAGGGTGCTGCCAGTCGATGATGGAATAATAGAAGCCTGGTTTGACGTCAGCACTCCGCATCGAGTCTGCGTATTCTGAAAACAGGTCGCGTCCCGCTGGCGAGATGTTCGTACCGTTGGTTTGGTCATTCGCCTGCGAATACTTGGCGTCTGAGTTGAACAACGTATAGCCTTCATGATGTTTCGCAGTCAGCACTGCGTACTTCATGCCTGCTTTCTTTGCGAGGTCTGCCCATTGTTGTGTGCACCCGGCTTTCGGCGTGAACAACGGCTTAAGTGTCTTGCCGTACTCCGGCTCCGGAACGCGAGCCCAATTGCGGATCCACTCCGCGTAATGTTGATCGAAACGCTTGCCTGTGTCTGGCTCGGGTGGCCAGTAGCCGCCTGCCGCGCTGTACAGACCCCAGTGGATGAACATGCCGAACTTCGCATCTTTGAACCACGCGACGCGCTCCTCGTAGGTCTCCTTCCAGCCTTCGGCACCGCCGTAAGGCGAAACCTCGTCATCCTGCGCAACGGCCAGCTGGGGACCGGTCGCAACTATGGTTGCAATGATTAGCAACCGAATAAGCGTGCGCTTCACGAAGTCACCTTCCGTCTGACGAGGGCAGGTTTTGGCAGGTTCAACGCGCCGTCTGCGGGGGATCAGATGCATGGTATTACGCAGCAAGAGTCGAGTACGAAACGGATTGTCGAAAGGTCAGGTTGGCGAGGCTATTCGCCTGTCTGTGCAAAAATTCCTATTTCAGCCGCGCCCGCGAAAGGTCGATCCTCGGCCGTCGAATCAACAACGATGCGAACGTAGCGTGCGAGTTGAGAGCGATCTAACAGATAGGTTCGTTGCCCTCGGTCGTTGATCAAGTTTCCGAAACTCCATTTTCCGGCAGCATTCCAACTCGATCCATCGTCGCTGGTCTCCACCGCCGCCGCGGAAATCATCCCGTCGCGGCGTCGCAGATCCTGGTTGGGGAGGTATTGGATTCCGGCCACGGAGACCGATCGACCCAGGTCGATTGTCAGCTGATGTCGATCACCCTGCTTCGCATCGCTCTGCCACGAAGTCTCGGGCTTGCCGTCGAATGCCATCGCGGCCGCATGTTTGCCATTCAATTCGCCGCTAACCGACTGCACCTTCCATCCGGTAGTCGCAACTC
>JANQQA010000337.1 GCA_028285205.1 Bythopirellula sp.
GATCCTCGCCGCGTATACGCACGACCTCGGGATGGCGATGTCACAGGAAGAGCACCACGCGCTGCTCGACGAGTCCACTGACCAAGGCAAACATTTCGCTAGCTACCGCACCCGCTTCGACGAGGAACTTCGCCAACTCGAGCGGTGGCGAAAAGTGGTGGGGCAGGCTTCCGGCCTGCCGGAATCCGAAGTCCGCCGAGCCCAACACCGTATCGACTCCATTGAAGGCCATATCCTGGCCAGCTATCTCCGCGATTCCCACACGGAAGACGACCAAATCCGCCGCCTTCGCCACTGGCTTGAAGCCATCAAACAAGAAACCGGCGATGCTAACCTCTTCCGCTACGGCAACTTCGACTACCAGCGCACGCTGGCCCTGATCGGCATCAGCCACGGCCGCGGTGCTCCCTGGCTACGGCGGCAGTTGATCGATGGTGGCCCCGACGACCGCTTCTTCCAACCGGTGGCCACCGGCGAGTCGGCCAACCTGGCCTTTCCCGGCATGCTGCTCCGTCTGGCCGACGTGATGGACTTCGACGCCAGCCGCGCGCCGCGAATCCTCTTCAAGCACTTCGGCATCGAGAACGACCAAAGCGTGTTGGAGTGGAACAAGCATTTGTCGATCGTCGGTTGGCGGCTGGACGTCGATCCCGACGGCAAGCAACAACCCGACTTGCTTTACTCGGCCGAGTGCCAGCATCCCGTCCACGAGAAAGCTATCCGCGAATTCAAAACCTGGATCGACGCCGAGCTGTCCGCCGTGCGCATCGAGCTGGATGCCCAGCGCCGCCAGCTCCCCGCGACCGCTCAGCCCCGCTACGATCTGCACCTGCCCAGCCAAACCCGCCTCGACATCCGCTCCGCCCGCGACCCGCTGACCGACCAGCCAAAATACGTCTACCACGATTTGCAATTCCGCCTAGACCAGGACGAGATCCAACAACTGCTGATGGGCGAGTCGCTCTACGGCGACCCCGGTCTCTGCATCCGCGAGCTATTGCAAAACGCCCTAGACGCCCTGGAGCTGCGCGAACTGCGGCTAAAGATGAAGCAGAAGGGCGAGGCCCGCGAGCCGGTCGACGGCGAGCTAATCCGCCCCGGCTGGGTCCGCGAACCGGACGGCCGCGAGGAGGAACTGCGCGTCACGCTGGACTGGGGCACCGACGAGGAGACCGGCCAGCAGTGGCTCCGCGTGACCGACAATGGCGTGGGCATGACCGACGAGGTGATCAAGAACTACTTCACGCAGATCGGCAAGAGTTTTTATCGTAGCCCGGAGTTCAACCGGGAACGAGCCGCCATGAAAGCAGTCGGCGAAGTCGTCTCGCCAATATCGCTGTTTGGAATCGGAATCCTTTCCGCATTCATGATCGCGGATCGGCTTGTGGTTCGAACAAACCCTGGTACCAACGGAAACGACGAGCGGCAACCTAGCGACATTTTCATCTCTGGACCTGGAAGTTTGTTCTGGCTGCAACACGGTTCGCGGGCCAACCAGGGAACGGAGATTACGTTATATATCAAACAACCGTATTGCATTCGGCCAAGTGATAGTCATGACTTGCGGACATTTCTTCGTTCCCACTTTGGTTATTGCGGGTACAAAAGCCCGCCAGTAGGAGACGGTGAGGCGCGCCTCATTGACCCGCTTTTTTGGACGATAGCAAACGCCGTTTGGCCGCATTACGCCATAGAAATTCCGGCGAAAGAGATCAGGGTTGACGATTTACTTCACCTTGATTTGCTGCTCCCGCCCTCAGCGTCTGAGGAAACTCAGCAGGACTCTTGGGAATGTGATGAACGGTTGTCGCCGGATGCAAGGTGGTCGCATGTGGAATGGGTTGATGCGGATGGACCAGACGCGACCGGATCTCGTTTACGCCTCTGGTTTCCATCTCCCGACTCATCTGCTGACACAAGTGACTTCTCCGCGATGTTGCCGGCAATTGCGGAATCAGCGCTGGCGGTAAATGACGTTGCAGAAATTCGCAGCAAAACAATGGTAAACGGCATGTTCGTTCCAACTAAAACGCTATTTGACCATTGGAATCGGATTCCGGTTGCGGTCAATCTTGTTGGTAGCTGCATCTGGCTCGATCTTCGAGGGTCACTTGCGCCGCGTTTGACCGCAGACAGGAAATCCGCGGTCTTACCGAGGAATGCATCCGACTGGGATTTGCGGCTTAGTGAGTTCACTGATAGAGCCTTCGCTGGTATCGTTTCTCAATTCGAACAATCGAGCGACAGCCCAAATTGCCATGTGCTTTCGCTATCCGTCTGGCCTCGATGCTTTGATCACTACGGTGATGCTACGAAGACCGTGACAGAGTTTAACCTCTGCGAATTCATTGACGCCAAGACGGGAAAGAGTGACCCTACGGGGCTAGAGCTGCTTTTTCTGCGTTTTGCGCAATCTATGGATATGGAGCGTTCGCGAATCGGTCCAGTCGTTAGGGAGTACCATCTCGGATCCGAAGGCGAGTTCTCTCAAGCAAGATATTTTGATAATTCGAAGAGGCGATTCCTAAATGAACCAAGTCGATGGATAGACGCCTATCTAGAACGATTGTTATCTACGAATACCGCGCCGAAACTGATCTCGCAGCCCGATAGATTTCAAGATAGCATCGACGACCTGCATAAAGCCGTGAAGAACGCCTACATCAGGCGTGGCAACCGAGATTGGTCACCTACTTTTACAGCTTGTGAGTTGGCAGCAGTACTTCAAGAGAGCTTCTTCCCGAACCTACAGAGCAGCTGGCCATTTCTCGAACTTTTCGCACTGCAAGGCTCCGTCGGCGACGCGACTCTATTGTCTCCGGCGATCATCGAGTTCCAGACTGAGGACGACATCGTAGAGTTCGCCGACCCTCGTGGTGGGGCTCCGAGAGAGTTAGTCAGCCTTGGTTACGACCTAACGTTTCCCATGACGGCGGTGCCGCTGGGCCAGTTGCGTCGGGAGTGCGGTGAGTGGCGCAGCGACCGGTGGTACCGACCGCTGGGCGTCGCGCCGTTCCTATTGCCCGCCCTGCACGACGTGTGGCCGGCGCACTCCGAGTTCCTCCAAGAGACGTTCCAAGTGCCGCACATCTACTGCCTGCTTCCCCGCTTTGAACTCTGGTCCAAACGCTTCCGTGACTGGACCGACGCCGACTGGCACGACCCGGAGAACCTCTCCACCCTCTGGGACCTCTCCGGCCACCTCACCGGCACCCCGGGCCAAGTCCTCTGGACACACGGCACCCACGACATCAACGAAATGCCCAATGTCGGCCTCCCCGCGCCGGAGTTTATGAATGCAAGTAGGGCTTGAGGGTGCCACAGACCTACTAAATCTCGCGCTAAGAACTCTAGCGTGCTTTCGCGAGCGAGGATTGCGAAGGCGTCCGTGCGCTCCGAGCTTCCTATCATATGACGACCGAAAGTGCGTCGATGATGTCGACCGCCCGCAAAATTGTTGACGTTCTTCGTGCTGGCTGTTGGACATGCTTCTGCGTCGGGGATCGAAACCCACCGACGGCGGTCATGCCAACTTCAGCAACGACCGTCTCAAGCTGCGATGGATCGGCGGCACCCCAGTGGAAATCTCAGCCGCCTCGGATGATGCATCCACCTGCAGGAAGAAAAGCTGTTGAAGCCAGCTGCTGTCAGAACAGAGACTTCGAAGTCGGAGCGGCATAAACTCTCTAAAGACCGCGGGCTAGGCGAGCCGAACGGGTATATGGCTTGCATCATCAACGAAAACACAGCCTGAATCGGCCGAAACAAGGTTACTCGCAAAGGTAGATCGCTCTAATCGGCGGTCTGCTGGGTACCGCCGCGGAGAACGCTGATCGTGTCGTCATAGTTGTTGGCCAGCAGCGCGTCACCGGACTGATTGAAGAAAACCTGCGGATTGAATATGGGGTCAAACGTTTCAACCGGCTTGGGCAACGTCAGTATGCGACGGCCATACTGCAAACCCCAGATCGTTATCTGCTTGCGAGTTGTAGCTACTAACCGCGTGCCGCTTGGATTGAACGTCATGTCTTCGACGTTTTCCATGGTGCCTTCGAGATCGGCCCGGAATGATCCGTCGTCTGCATTCCAGAGTTGCAGCTTACCAGCTAAGGTACCCGCCGCCACACAGTCGCCTGCCTCATTCAATGCGACGCCTAGACATAGGATTGCATCGTCCAAGCTGCGCTGCCACAGCTGGTCGCCGGTTAGAAAGTCGACGAGGGCCAAGCTGTTTTGCTTATTGGAGACGATGCCAGAGTCGGATTTCTTCGGCAATGAGAGCACCATCGCCAGGCGAGGACGTTCGGCGGCCAAACTCATGCGCCAAATACGCGTGTCGGCGAAAGTCTCTTTGTATACACGCTGTTGCGTCTTGCAATCGAAGACAGTGACGTAGGCGTCCGCGATGTCGCTCTCATCCGGCGATCGTCGGCGCCAAGCGGCTGCAGCGACGTAACGGCTGTTCGGGTCAAAACAAAGGAACTGAATGGGCGCTTCTAGCGTTAGTGTTGTCATGCGCCGGCCTGTGGCCAAATCCCACAGATGGACGTGCTGACGATCGTCCTCAGAAGTCGCGGCTAGTATTCTTTGGGAGGGACTGATGGCAGCGGATCGGCCAGGAGCAATTTGGGGAATCGCACTTGAGAATTCGCCTCGCTCCCAGGTTTCGCGACTAACAGCGTTTACTCCGACGGCCGCCAGCTTGCCAACGCGAGCTACTACGAAGTTTTCGGCTGCTGCATCGCAGGCGACCGCTTCGACGGGATACTCCGCTCGACTGAGCTCCCCGAAGCCGACGGTCGACTGCATTCGATCGAGTTCCCAAACGACAATTTGTCCACTCCAGTCGCCGGAAACGAGCTGTCGACCATTTGCAGTGAAACTGAGTTGGCTCAATCGGCTTTTGTGGCCAGACAGTGTCCGCTCAAGGCGATCTTCTTCAAGGTTCCACAACTGGATGGAACCGCTGCCCAACGCCAACGCCAGCGTGTTACCGTCTGGGGCAAAGGCGGCGACCATGATGCCTACGACTGGGATGATGTCGGTCGTGCCGTTCGCCAGGTCGCTCACGACAACTTTTTGATCATACAATTGAGCCCTTCGCTGACCGTCCCAACTGAGCACTGTGCGACTGCTTTGTTCCATGTTCTCCTCCGTCGCCAACAGGTGCATGTCACGAACCGCCCGGAAGGGCTCGGTCGGAGTGGCAGGGTCGGTTGGCAACGACTCCAGGACATCGCCACTTTGCAAATTCAAGTAGCTATTGTCTGCTTTACTTGTTACCAGAACGACGTCGCCGCGTACTTGGAATGCCGAGATACCTGCAGCGTGCCACTCGCGCATGCCCGTCTCCAGCGAACGTACCGACAGCCCGGCAGTCGATAAGGTGACGAGCTGTTTGTTTGACGAGGTGATGTCGAGCCGGACGAAGTTTCGTTCCAAGTCGGCAGTTTGCCATTTCGGCTGAGATGTGGCGACATCAAATAGCGTCAGGGTTCCCGACGAAGTGACGAAGGCTCTTTCCTGCGGAGTGATATTCTCGCGGTCAACGTGGTGGGAGACAACAGCGAGCAGATCGCCTGTATCCGAAAGCGCTACCGAAGTAGCGGAGTTTCCAGGTACCTTGGCACTGAAAACCTGCTGGCTATTTTGCAGATCGTAGACGCGTACACTTACTTGTTCCGTCTGCTCCATCGATTCGTACCAAGGAACAGTGGTCCCACAGGCAATGTACCGCCCATCAGCTGTAGTAGCGAGAGAGCCGATCCACGGAGCTTGCTCATCGCCGACTGTGAATCGATGCTTGCCTGGCTTCAGCAGGCGATTCAAATAAAACCACTCCCAATCGCGGCGGTCTTTCTCGTTGGCCGCCGGCGCCGCCAGCTTGAGGGCTTGCTCCGCTTCAGCAAGGTTGTTGGCTTGATATTGCAGCAGGGCTTGTTGAACGAAACCGATATAGCGATTGTTTTCCGAGCGATCCAACGCCTTTTCGACTTCTTGTCGTTGTTCCTGCTCTTTGTAGAACAAGCGGCTGTAACGAATACTGCCGACGGTGGTTGTAACCAATAGGGCCAAAAGAGAGAGCGATATACCACCCCATAACAGAGCTTCGCGCGGATTGCGGGCGATCCACCTAGCGATCCGAGTCGGCCTGCTGGTTGGCCGAGCAAGAATCGGCATTCCTGTTTGATATCGCTTGAGCTCTTCAGCCACATCATGGGCCGATTGGTAGCGTTGGCTGGGGTTCTTCTCCAGGCAATGCATACATACTGTTTCCAAATCGACTGAAACTAGCGGGTTCAGGGATCGAAGCGGAGCCGGATCCGCCTCGAGTACCAGTCGGTAGGTCTCCCAATTCGTCGAACCACGCAGAGGTGGCCGGCCGGCAAGGAGGCAGTAAAGCGTTGCTCCGATCGCATAGACATCCGCTGTAGCCCCCAATTCGCCCCGTGATGCATCAATCTGCTCTGGAGGCATAAAACATGGTGTCCCGACGATCGCATGGCTGTGGGTGGCCAACCGGTTGGATAGTTGATTGTCGGTCGGCATCCGTTTGGCAAGACCGAAATCGGTGACTCGAGCGTTGTTGTGCTCGTCAACCAAGATATTGGCGGGTTTCAGATCACGGTGCAGGACGCCGTTATCGTGGGCATGCTGGACTGCTTCGGCGACTTGGATGAACAACGAGGTAACATAGGGGATTGGCAACTCTCCTTCGGTCAGCAGGTCGTCCAAATTGCGGCCCTCCACCCATTCCATGGCCAAATAGAGTCGTCCCGAAGTTTCTCCCGTTGAATGGATGGTCACGACATGCGGATGCTGCAACTGGGCAAGTGTTTCCGCCTCCTGTTGGAAACGCAGGCGATCTTGAGGCTGCGCATCGAAATGTCGGTACAACACCTTGATCGCGACGTGCCGCTGCAGTGCGGTATCGCGAGCCTTGTAGACGACGCCCCGTGCCCCACGCCCGAGCTCGTGGAGGAGCTCGAAGCCCTGAATCTCCGGCTTGCCTAAGTCCGCGCCTTCTCGGTGTAGCTCTTCGTCCACAGCGAGTAGGGCCGCAGGCAAACGATCGAGGTGCGAGTGACGTTCCGCCAGCTCCATTGGTGAAACCGAGTCGCCGGCAGAACGTCGGGCGCGGTATTCAGCACAGGCGATCTCTACCGCATGCTCCGGATTCTGTGACAGCTGTGGAAATGCCTGGAAGTACTGCCCAGCCTCTTGAATGGCAACCTGGCAGTTGTCCGAGCCGACTAGCTTCCAACGCCAAGAAAGATCGATGGCGATCAAAACGACCAACAACTCGGTCGATTCTTCCTCACCATGTTCTTGACCTCGAAAATTCTCCAGCTGAGGCGGTTCTCGCCCGCAAGTCTGTACGGCGCGCCAGGCCGAATCAAATCTGTCGACACGAGGATCGAGAAGAGGGTGCATCGCTGTGTTCTAGCCAGCTGAGGCCGTTATAAAGTGATCTTCTAGCATTCATCTTGGCTGGTAGCCGGCGGTTCCAGCAAGTTCCTAACCCAACGGAGAATTTGCCGCACCCTCTCGACCGAGAGTTCAACGGAGGAAGCGATTTCGGAAGTGGAGTAGCCTTGCAGGCGCAACAGTACGACTTTTCGTTGAGCCTCTTTGGGTAGCCCCGACAGAATCTCGTGGATCGTCTCAACTAGATGCAAGGCTTCATCGGGTGTCGGTTCGCGGCTGAGCAGGTCCTCTTCACAAGTCGGTTGCTCGGCACCGACATTGCGCTTCTTCCGCCGGTGCTTGCGCACACTACTTCGGATCTTGTTCAAGGTAACGGACAGCAGTTGATTCCACAGGTCGCCGCGCTGCCGGACGACTACCTCTCCCTCTCGCACGCGGTTGATAAACACTCGGCAGGCGGATTGGACAATGTCTTCGGGGTCGATGCGTACGCGGATCTCACTGGGCAGTCGATTGGCTGCGACCGCCAACAAACGGCTTACATACCGGTCCACCAAAACGCCTTCAGCAATCGCGTCCCCGTCGCGGGCGGCCCTTAAGAGATAGAGAGAGGTGAAGTCATCCGACGGCATCTGGAACTCCGAGAGGAATGAATTCGATCGACGCGCAGTGTGATTGTAGTAGCTCGAATTGTTGACGCCACTGCCGAACGGACACCGAGAGCTTGGTTCGCTCGGAAGAAAAGTTAGGTGATTTTTTTGTGAGCGTTACCGTTTCCCCCTTCAACCGGCCACGCGGACCAAAGAGAGCTGATAGGCCATCGTTATTCACGGCAAATCTTAAGAAATCCTCGTAAACATCTTGGGTTATCGGATGCACTAGGCCCTTAAGTAACTGAAGGGCAGTTGTCAGCGCAACAGGCAGGGCACTGCTGCATGTGCAGTTAGCTTCCGGTTTGGCAACCGTTGCGTTCCCCTTCGAAACGCCAGTGTTGGCGATAGTTGCGAATCAGCCCACCGATGCAAATCCCGCCGGTGGTCGCAAAAGCAGTGCCACCAGCCGCCGCGATCGGATTAGCTCCCTCCGGCGTCCCGTTCTTTTTGATTGGAGAAAACCCCAAATGATGTACTTCCGTTGTTCTCAAGTTCTCATGATCGCCCTACTGGCAACAGCCTTCGTCCCGGCAAGCCTATGCAAGGGCGGTCTGATAATCGGAGTCGACAACCGTTTTCCGGCACCCGACAGTTCTTTTGCCTCGTCGTCAAGTTTCGACGAATTCCGAGCGGAGTTGTCGTCCGGCGGAAATACCATCGTGCCGCTATCGAGTTTCCTGGCCGCCGATTTAGCGGCCCTAGACTTTCTTGTGATCAATCAGCCGTACCGAGGCTTCGGTGCCGTGACACTCTCGGTACAAGAGATCGCTGACATCCACGACTTCGTATCTGGAAACTTCGTCGCGTTTGGCGATGCGAGTATGTTTTCCGATACCGGTGCGGGTTCAGATCGTGATATCTCTTTCGGAGACAACCGGCAACTGCTAACGAATGCGGTGGATTTCGTCGGACAGCGAGCCGGCAGTGCCATGTTCTTCGGTGACGGAGCAACAGGCGCCAACCACGATGACCTTAGTGCGCTGGTCGCCCCCTACGGTTTGACCTATAGCACTTCGCTTCATAATGGTAACGGTATTACTCTCACTCCGGACTTTGTTCCGCATCCTGTTACCCAAGGCGTCACCACGATTGGAATGGATCTCCGGCGACTGCTGACAACGCAAGCACCGGCCGTCGACTTGACCGTCGGGTCGGGCACATTTGATTTTGTAGCTGCAGGCACCGTCGCAGTTCCAGAGCCGTCGTCTGCCGGTCTGGGCCTGCTTGCTTGGGGAGCTGTGGCTTTGGGCAGACGTCGCCGCTGATCCAAGAGCAGGAACGAAACGTGACCGAGCTACGGTGCTTGTGCGGTGGGCCTGTATGGATGCACCGATCCCGACAGGATGGAAGACGCTACAAACGTGCCACCATAAGCGCCTCAGTCACTACTCGACCGAGGTGCGAGCAACTCTCTGGTAATCAACGACTAGCTTTCCAACCTCGCGAATCATACGCCGGATCTTGCGATCGGCGATTCGCTTGACTGGCGGGCTGACGAGGTTGCAACTCGGGTTGTTGAGCAGGGGCGATCGAGCGCAATCGATTGCCTGAACCGATCGGAGGCTGCGAGGCAACGGGCTGTTCGAAACTGGCCCAATGAATCCGTTTTGATTGTCCCGCGTACTGCGCAACTTCGGGTGCAATTGGACGCAGTGCGGTCAGGTCCTCTTCTTTCAACAGACCCGGGTTCCAACGTGGCGAAGGACGAAAGCCCTCAGGCACAGGAATTGGGGACAGGGCAGGGGAGGAGCTGCTGTTGCGTGAGTTGGCAGGTGGTGCCTGCGTTCCAGCCGACATCGGTTGACGTACGACGCTGCGCAGTTGAGACCGGGGTGGCCGGTTAGAACTGATTCCGGGAGGCGTTCCAACAGACGGTAACGACGGCGGCTGGCTGGCGCGCGGATCAGCGCTGGGCGCTCCCGGTGAAGGATACACAGGCGAAGGTGCTCCCGTGCCAGGTATTCCGGCACCAGGCACTCCTGTACCGGGCATTCCTGTACCAGGCAACACACTACCGTCGTAGCCAGCAGGCGGACTGGTCGGTTGTCCGTAAGTTGGCGCGGGCGTGATCGTCGTTCCCGGCGCAGGGTTAAGACTGGGAGCGGGCGGCGCGTTCAATCCAGGCGGCGGACTGGCGTAGCCAGGCGCGATGGCCGCCGATGGAGGCAGTTGACCGCAGGATCCACCCGAAAATGTTCCACCGTAATACGATGTGCTACCGAGCGGCACCGTCGGATAGGCTCCTGGTCGACCCGTCAATCCAGGAGAGGGCATCAAAGTTGCGTAGCCAGGATAGCCGCTGCGATAAGGGGACAGGGCGGGCCCGGATTGCGCCAAAGGAATTCCACCTCGCGGCAGGGTATAAGTCGGTTGCGCCGGCGCGGCTGGCACAATACTGGGCAAGTTGCTCGAGCCAAACAAGGCCGAGCGACCCCAGGTGGGGACTCGTTGCGTCTGATATTCGTACGATGTACACGGTGCCATAGCGACCACCTGAGCTCCCGTGTTGGGATCCGTGGTCATCAGAGGCCGATAGTACGTCACCGGTGCGCGGTACGCATTGGTGCGGTAGTTCGGTACGTAAGACAGTGTCGACGGAAGCGTCGCAGCGGTCACACCCGTTGGGCGAAGTGCCGAGTAGCCGGCGCCCGCCGGTCCAATGACTGGAAGCTGTGAGCCATAGTAGTTGCCATAATTGGCCGCATAGCCCGGCCCATAATTCGCGTAGCCTGCTGCCGTTGCTCCGCCCACGGCCACGGGAGGGCCCACCGGATAGGCGGGCGCGGCGCGGTAGCGACCGAAGAGCCAGTCTATGAGCGGCCCGGCCTGCGCTGGAGAGGACAGGCCCACAGCACTTATCACCACACAGGCGGTGAACTGTTTGATCAAGGCACTCGGCATGGGTTCGTCTCTCCAAAGGTTTGGCTAACGTCGGCGGCGATCGCTGCTATATGTTTGATGCCAGCGCCACCGGTTTCGTCAATGCACTCACCACGACGCTTCACCAAAAGCCAAACAATTTCGACTGGTCAAACGTTAGTAGGTAGGATTGCAACGATTTTGACGGCGCGCACATCCCGCCATGTTTTTCGCAAGTCGTGCGCTGCAATCGTAGGTCCGGCTGGCGCGAAGGCAAGCGCTAGAACTTGAAACCAACCCGTTAGATACTCAAGAAAACGAGCGTCGTAACGACTGATTTGATAGCAGCATTGGCGCGGTAGAACGCAACGGCTACGCCGCTCGATGGTGGCGCTCGAGCTTGGGCAAAGCATTCAGGGAATGTGAAGCTTCCGAGGCTTGAATGCTAGCAAGAGAACTTTGGAGTGAGACAATTTGAATTCCATGCTGATTGGCATAGCGCAATGTCGCCTCGCGGTCCACAAAGATGGTCTTTCCAGCTTCAACCGCGATCGCGTTGCCGCCTGCCCGAACGAGTTTTTGCACGGTCTTTAATCCAATGGTGGGCACGTCGAACCGCATGTCTTGGTTGGGCTTGGCAACTTTGATCAGAGTGAATCCGCCTCGGGGGCACAGTTGCCCGCTGCGAGTAATCAAGGCGTCTGTACCTTCAATGGCTTCGACAGCCAACACGACTTGGTCCCGAACCGTAATGCTTTGACCGATGTCCAGGCCACCCATCTGTCTGGCAATCTGCCAGCCAAAGCGGATGTCCAAGAGCGTCGAACGGTTCGGATGCGTGTTAGTCAGGCAACCCTCGGAGGCCAACAACTTGGGCGCAACTTTGGTGATGGGTAGAATCTTCATGCCGCGGTTTCCATAAGCGTTTACGACCGCGTTTAGGACGGTATCGTCCCGCGCGTCGCGCGTCTTGGTAATGAAGCTCTGCCCCAGAACTCGCAGGCAGGTGATGTCGGGCAGGTGCGATATCCAGCCACGACCGTGGTACAAGATCTTGTCCTTGAAGAGCTTGCCGGCCAGCACGATTTGCTGAACCCCATGGCGTGAGAAGTAGCGCATGTGGCTACCTATCTTCAGCAGTCCCATCCATTGCACGTGCGTGGCGATCGATGCGAGTCGGTGATCGGCGTGGCCGTTGAGCGCCACCACATAAACAGCTCGACCTTGTTGTCGCAAATGTTCAGCGACTTCGACCGGAAAACTGCCCCAACCGGCAATGAGCCCAACTTTGGACTGGTCGGCGGGCAATTCATGGGAATGTGTCATGGGACCAGATTCCAGTTGATGGCGCGGCCACGCGTCGTGTCACTCATCTCCGGCCGCTAGGCCGCGTCTCGCTGTGATGCATCGTCCGTATGATCAGATTGCGATTGCAGTCGCTGCACCTGCTGCTGAAGCTCTCGCAGCTGCTGCCGCATGGTGGGCAGTTTCGAGATGATGGCCACTTCTAACATCTTTTGTTTTCTGGGAATCACCGG
>JANQQA010000343.1 GCA_028285205.1 Bythopirellula sp.
CCCTGGAGATGCCAATACCGACAACGACTATGAGGTAGAGGTCACCGCCGACGACGGTAACGGGGGCACGACCGCGCAGACCATCACGGTCTCGGTGACCAACGAGAATGAACCCCCTAATGTCGAGGACCAGATTTTCTCGGTCGGCGAGCACAGCAGCAATGGTACGCCAGTGGGAAGCATTGTCGTCAATGATCCCGACGCTGGTGACATCCCGACCTTTAGTGTTACAGGAGGAAGCGGCGACGGTATATTTGGTGTGAGTCCGACCGGCGACATTACCGTAACCGATAATAGCCTGCTTGACTTTGAGACGCTTGGTACGCCAGAGTTCACCCTCGACGTGACGGTGACGGACGGCGGGTCTCTAACAGACACCGCGGTCATTACTATCAATATCACCGATGTTACGGAGCGTGACGCTGATTTCGACCAAGATGCCGACGTCGATGATGTCGACCTTGGACACTGGCAGTCGGGTTATGGTATTCAAAGTGGAGCGAACAAGTCGGACGGTGACGCTAACGATGACGGAGCTGTCTCTGGATTGGACTTCCTGCTCTGGCAAATCGATTTCGGCAAAGACTTGCCGTCAATTCCCTCGCCGCTTTTGGCAGGTGCTCTAACGATCGAGACTATCGAGAAATCTGTTGCTCCCAGTGAAGCGGCGGCAATTTCGCTGCCTGAAACAGTCGTGGCTGCCTCCGTGTTTGAGCACGGCAGCACAGAGTCTGCGCGTGCAATCACACGACCCGCTGCTCGCAATGACTACGCACCAGTAGACGGTGCTTTCGGAGCGGTCGCCAGCTTCGCCTTGAAACAACACGCGATCTCAGTCGACGCACAGGATGACCGCGGAGACAACCAAGTCGACATCGATCGGATATTTGAAGAATTGGGCGGCGAAGAGTCATGGTTGGACTCGAGTGATTTCTAGGACTCGGATCGGCTGCGTCCCGTGGAGTACACTTAGTCCTCGAGGCAGGTTGTATGCAGCTAACTTATCGATGCGCTCCGTGCGTAGCATGCTTACCTATCGCCTGAACAACGGACTTACGATTCGATAGGACCTTTAGGCACACCACTACTGCATTGACCGTCGCTTTGTAGCTCGTGCGGTTGCGATGCGCGCTGCCGAGGGCCTGCACGCGAGTCGTGACCACAGATCAACGCGTCAGCTGCGTACTCCGAGTCAAGAATCGGGCTGATTCTCACTTGTAGACTTGGCTTCGGTAGCAAGGACCCAGCGCTGCCAAGTAGAGGGCTGTTGGAGAGCGACTTTCTCTTTTTTCCGGCGTAACCGCATTGTGGAAATATGGCCTAGATGTCCACGACGGTGATCTTTGGTGGGCACTTGTCTTGCTTCTGCGATGATCTATTGGACGCGTCTTTAGCGTAGTCCAAGCAATAGTTGCTTGACCTTCGAGAAGACGTATTCGATCGGATTCACGTATGGTGAATAAGGTGGCAAGTAGACTGCTTGTGCCCCCACGGCTTCGATGGCCGGAATTGCTGATGCGAATCGGTCGATCAAGTTCAAGGTAAGCTTGCATCGCTTCAGTCGACGCCATCACGAACGATGTGTGGCAAGCTGGACAGTGAGCTTTCTTGCCCAGATGCTCATCGGGGACGCTGAAGCATTTTTGCAGCCTGGACATATCGCTCTAATCGGCATGTCTTGACCTCCAGGAACGTGTAAAACGGTCTTTTTGGTATGACCGTGTGTTGGGTAGGATCGCACTTAGATGATAATTGCCTGACCGATTTCGTGACTTCACGGGTCGCAGGGCAGGGGTTATTGACGCTCATTGCCCCCACCAACGTCCCCAGCGAACCACAGTACAGACGTCCCCATCAAAAACTCACGTGGCTCCGCAGGCAAAGAGCATGAATTCGGGATGGCCGTGCACGAATGCAAATTGCACCGACGACGTGGCGGCAATGCGAGCGGCTACTTCTTAAGTGCTTTCCGTCGACGCCGGTGATCAGTTCAATATCATCCGGGGATGCTAGAGATTTCCGCAACTACCTGCTGGCACGCACCGGTGATCAGGGAGGGACTTGAAAAGCCGAGCCGCTGTCTGAGGCGACAGTACGACGGCGCTGCGGATGCGGTTCGGAACTGACAAATCGACGTGAATCCGTTTGATTCAAAGACCATTCCGACGACTGCACCAAACAACGTGCAGAAGCAGTTTGTTACGCCCGAAGATGCTTTGCTCATCATGGACAAGCTTCGCAGCGCAGAGTGGCGTTTGCTGTTTGCTATGGCCCGATGGGGAGGGATGCGAGTCCCCTCTGAGCCGGAGTTGCTGCGTAGGTCTGATATCGACTTTGACCGAAACAGCATCAACTTCCGCAGTCCGAAGAAGGAGCATCATGACGGTATGTACACGCGATAGATACCGCTGTTCCTGATTTGGCTGAACTGCTCCGAGAGGTACTTGAGATTGCTGAACCGGGGTGCGAGTGTGTCTTCTCATTTTGGCGAGACATTACGGGGGCGGCACTGAGGAAGCCGCTATTGGCCGCCACCAAGGCATCACAGCTGAAACCTTGGCCGACGCTGTGGAACGCTCTCTGGGCGTCACGCGTGGCAGAATTGCGCGAATACTATCCGGCCCAAGTTGTCCACACCTGGATAGGCCACGACGACTCAGTCGCCAGGAAGCACTACGCTCAATCTCTTGACGCCCACGACGAGCGAGCAGTCCGAAAATGTAGCCAAAACGCGGCCAGGACTAACTGGCACACGACTGCACGCCTTACAGAAACCGCCGGAAAATAAGCACAGTCCAGCACAGCGTTGCAGGCAAAAGAACAAAAGTGGGCGATGAGGGACCCGACCCCCCGACATCTTCCTTGTAAGGGAAGCGCTCTAGCCAACTGAGCTAATCGCCCTTGAATTGCCCTGTGGGCAAGCCATGATGGTAGCTGCTGAAACAGCGAAGTGTCAATGTGATGTCCATACACCTGAGGCGAAATTGATTGATTGGTTGTTGACAGGCGTGCTCTGCGTTCACCTCCTGGCAATGAATGTGGCTAGCGCCGGGCCACTGATAGGAATGTGGTTGTGGGGCAAGGATAAGAGTCGCTTGCCGCGTCAGCAACCTACAGGGAGGGCACTGGCATCTTTCTCGATTTGGGCCTTGCTGTCGGGAATCCTGCTCGGTGGTGTGTTGTGGTTCGCCACGCACTCGGCGGGCTTGGGAGCAGCGGTTGCCCGCCTGCCTGTGCGGGCGTTGTGGTTCGCTGCGGTGGAATTGGTGTTCTCTCTGGTCTGCATGTTGGGCTGCCTCTGGTGCTGGAACGCAGAACGTAACCGGCGGTGGTTGCACGCTTTTCTCGCGATCCTTACGAGCACCAACCTGCTCTACCATTTTCCGCCATTCATGGGTGTGATCGGTCGCGTCGCGAGTGATCCGGCATGGGCGCGGGCCGCAGTGCTCGATCGCCCGGAGCTGTTGAATCTGATGAAGCGGACCGAGATAGTTGCGCTCTCGATGCATTTTGTGCTGGCATCGATTGCGGTTTCTGCCGTCGCGGCTTTGTGGATTTTGAGTAGAGACGCGAACGACCTGTGGAAATCCAATGCGCTCCCGCTTGCGCGCGGCAATGCCTGGATCGCGCTGATCACAACCGCACTCCAGTTACCTGTTGGTATCTGGCTGATGGTTTCGCTTCCCAAGCACGAGCTCGCGGCGATGATGGGCGCGCATCTCACTGCCAGCCTTGGACTGCTGGCTGCAATGTTGTTGACGTTCGTGCTCTTGCAAAGATTATTGGGTATAGCCATCGGAGATCCGAGTCCTCCCGACTTACGCGGGGTCACATGGGTCCTGGCAATGCTGGTTCTACTTATGACCGCCACACTCAAGGCAACACGTGAGTCGGCAGCGGAAAGCCCCACAACCCGCATCCCAACAAAATCAGCCCTGGAGCGATTCGCCAAGATAGCGTCGCCCCAGGGCTGCTGGGTTTCCAAACTTCAGAAATAGGTGCGAGCGGTTTCGCCTCTAGTAAGCTTACTTGGGAGCGCCCTTCGTGTCTGAGCCTGGCTTGGGTGCACCATCAGGCCAGCGTTCTTCGGGCTTTTTCTTACAATCTTCCAACGTGCCCCCAGGCAGTTTGCCAGCCTTGATGAGTTCGCCGAAAGTTGGGCTTTCTTTGTCTTTAGGGTCGGAGTACATCTTGGAGACCTTCTCTAAAGCCTCAACAATCTTCTTCGGATTCTTAGCGTCCTTCTTTTTATCCAACAGCACGGAAAGATGCATGCCGTAGAGGTTTCGATCTTTCTTTTTCTTGCCTTGATGACAGGTAAAGCACTTCGCCTCGAGCACCTTTTTGGTGAGCTCGGTTTGCACGTCTGCCGACTTGTCGACTTTGTAGAGCTTCATAAACTCGTCGCTGAACTGCTTAATCGCCAAGGCAGGCTGCGACAGACCAGCGAATGCGAACGCACTAACAAACATCGTCAAAACTAGTTTCTGCATCTATCGAACTCCTCACTTGCTCTCTAGCTGGGAAAACACCGACCTCAGAAAGCGGGCAAAAGCCTCAACCTAGGCTGAGTTACCCCCTGAGATGGCTCTTCAGTAGAACTGCCGTTTTTTGGCATGTCAAGCAATGTATAGGACGGTCACGCGAAGAAATTAATCGGACTGAATGATAATTTCGTCCAATCTAAGGGTGTCCTCGTTGAACTCCCCAACATCTTCATTCTCTAGCGTGTCACCTGATGGAAAATCGAAAATCGACGACTGGAAGGGTTGACTGGACTGGGGTGAGTAGAAAGGCCAGTCTGGGGTACCAAACGGGGCGCTGATCGGCGTCTCGCCTCCGTTCGGACTGTCCGTCGGCGAATTCTCGGCTGCTTCGAATGTGTCGCGTGGCCGATCATTCTCCTGTTCGCCCGCAACGCTTTCTTGCTGCGTCGTCGCAACGCTTGCACCAGACTCCGCCGGGCGTCTTAGCGGCGTGAACTCAACCGAAGCGTCCGCATCCCGACCGCCGGATTCCCATAGCATCGCGATCAGCAGCAACAGCACGATCGGAACTATCCAAGGCAGGTGCATTGCCCACGGCGATGGGACTGGCGCCGGCGCGCTGATCTTCAATGGAGTCAGCGTCGCGGGTGGCTGAATACCCAATTCCTGGCAAATCAGATAGCATCGCTGTAACAGTTCAGCCGGCGTCTGAGGTCGCAACTCAGGTGACTTCGCTAGCATGCTGCTCGCTAGCTTCGACACAGACTCGGGCAATTCAGGGCGAAGTTGCGACAGGCTCGGCGGCTCCTGATCTTGATGCTTTAGTAGCTTCTGTACGGCCGTGCCGTCCGCAAAGGGTGGACGGCCGACCAGCATGTAGAACAGAGTGCAGCCAAGCGAGTAGATGTCGCTCCGTGTGTCAGCCTCGCGCGGGTCGCGAGCCTGTTCGGGCGAGATGTAGTCAAACGTTCCGAGAGTCACGCCGGTGTTGGTCAACTCGTCGTCCGTTGTCTCAACTTGGTGCAACCTTGCCAGACCCATATCGACAAGTTTCGCCTGCCCATCACGCGTGATCAGAATATTGGACGGTTTGATGTCACGATGGACGACCTCCTTCTCCCACGCATGCGCTAGCGCGTGAGCGATTTGGCAAGTGAAGCTCAACGCGTCACCCAAAGGAATCGGTCCGTGATTGGTGATCAGGTCGCGGAGATTGACTCCGTCGATGTACTCAAACACGATGTAGGGCAACCCGCGGTCGCGACCGACGTAGTGAATGCGGGCGATGTTTGGATGATCCAGCCGCGCGGTTGATTGCGCCTCGATCAAGAACCGGCGTTGCAGGTCTTCGTTGCTGATCGACTGAGAAGCAACGACCTTCACCGCGACAATTCGGTCTAGCGTCGTGTCGAGCGCCTTGAACACCGCGCCCATTCCGCCGCCACCGATAAACTCCTGCAGATGGAAATGCCCTAGCAACTGGCCTTTGAGCGTCAGTGCTAGCTCACGTGGCGAGAGGCCTTGCGGAAACTCTTCGGCCTCCAACGCCGTCGACGTGCCAACGACGGTGATGTCCTCGGAATCATCGCCGGCGGGAGTTCCAATCGCGTCGCCTGCACCTGCGTCATCCAGACCTGATTCCGCCTGCGGATCGTCCGCCTGATTTGTCATGAATGCCCCGAGAATCTGCAAGAATAGAGTAGGTGCCGTTCCTAATCTATTCTATTCTGCTTGTGCAGACAGTCAATTTTGTGGGTGCAGCAGGATCGCTCCGCGTGGCCGTATTCCTGACCGACAGAATGGCTCATCGTCCTCGATGAGCGATAAAATCGGAGCCGCGCCGCCATCCGCGGAGCTGGCGTATAGAGGCAGCATTTCTTCGGGCAGACACCATGGTTTTGGGGGTGCCCTTTCGGCGGCCAGATATTGGGCCGAGTCTGAGTCTTCGGCTACTCGGGCCGCGGATTCCAGACGGTGACTTCGTCTGGTGACTTTCGCGTTAGGTCGGGTACGACCGCGTCATCGGATGGGTAGCCGATGGGAAAGAGGATGTAAGGCTTTTCGTTTTTTGGCCGAGCGAGAATCTCGGACAAGAAACCCATCGGACTGGGCGTATGAGTAAGTGTAGCCAGTCCCATGTTGTGCAGAGCCGCGACAAATACGCCACAGGCGATGCCGACGCTCTCCTTGACGTAGTAGTTCTTGATCACCTGTCCATCGGGGGTAACACCGTGTTGTTCCTCGAACACGATGACAAGCCACGGCACGGTTTCGAGGTAGGGCTTTTGCCAGTTGGTACCCATTGGCGCGATTGCTGCGAGCCAATCGGGCGGCATCCGCTCTTCGTATGAGATGCGTTCCTCTTCTTCAGCGGCGATGCGAATCTCACGTTTGGTTGCGGGGTCGCTCACTGCTACGAATCGCCAGGGCTGCCGATGCGCACCCGAAGGAGCCGACGAGGCGGTCATAATTGCCAATTCGATTAGCTCTTGCGGGACCGACTCGTCAGAGAAGAATCGAACGCTGCGTCGCGACTCCATCAGTTCGCGGAATTCGCGAGCCCGAGCGAGCATTGTCTTTTCGTCGAGCCGCTTCGGTCGGTATGGAATGAAACGTTCGTCAGACATAGCTGGAATTTTCGCCTGCGAACGCCTACCTCGCCACAGGCGGTCGCGTCGGAGTATATAGGCAGCAATCTTCGGGACAAACGTCATGGTTGGGGGGCATGTTGCCGAGAACCAGACGTTGGGGATCGTCGGAGATGCGTTCGGTGATGAGTTCGCGGATCATTTGCACGAAACGCGGATGAGTGCCGACAGTGGGGATGCGTTGCAGATGAATGCCTAGCTTCTCGCACAGCTCTTGAGCTTCGGTATCGAGGTCAAACAACACTTCCATATGATCGCTGATAAAGCCTATCGGCAAAATCATGAGGTGTTCCAGCCGATCACCTTGTTCCTCACGCTGCTTGTGCAAATCCTCGATGTGATCGCAAATGTCGGGCTCGAGCCACGGTTGTTGTGGCGGACCGCTGCGGCTCTGATACACCAGATCCCAATTCGCGTGGTCGACTTGGTCGGCCACGATACGGCAGGCTTCGTTGAGCTGCGTTTCGTATTTGCAGTTCTCCGCCATCGACATCGGGATACTGTGGGCGGTAAACAAGAGCGGTGTCTGCTCGCGATGGTGTGCGGGAATCTTGTCGAGTGCCTCACGCACCGACGCGATCATAGGTTCGAGAAAACCCGGGTGGTTGAAGAAAACACGAATCTTGTCGACTTCGGGAGCAAGATCGCCCACTTGCTCGCGGGCACGCATGATGTCCTCACGATACTGGCGGCAACCTGAGTAGCAGCTAAATCCACTGGTGAAAAACGCAAGCGCTCGTTTCACTCCGTCATCGGCCATCCTTTGCATCGTGTCGGGTAGCATCGGATCCCAGTTGCGGTTGCCCCAGTACACGGGCAGGTTTGGACCGTGCTCAGCAAGTTCAGCTTCCAATGCGGTGATCAACTCGCGGCACTGCTCGTTAATCGGGCTGACACCGCCGAAGTGCTGGTAGTGCTCAGCGACCTCAAGCATCCGCTCCCGGGGGACATTCTTGCCACGCAATACATTTTCGAGAAACGGCAGGACGTCGTCGGGGCCCTCTGGGCCGCCGAAGGAGACGAAAAGAATAGCGTCGTAGGAAGCAGGCATGGCAATGGAAGTGACGAATGGCGAAATATCCCGTGAAAAAAATCAAACCGGAGGCTGTTTCACAGGTTAACGCAGATGGCGGTTCTGATCCGCACACGGAACACCGGACGGCAAGGCCCTATGCTATCCGATCCGGTTTCGGGCTTCCAGGCGACTCTATGACCTCGTTCAGCAATTCGGAGGTCGGCATTTTCCGTGCCGTAGGTTCGCGTATGGTTCGTTGCCGGAAACACAAGGAGAATCACGCGCTAACGACGGATTTCTTCTCCTGGTGGGTACTGCTCGACGAGTACACTCGTCCCATTGTTATCTTTCTTGAGCGTGAACGCATCGTAGAGTTTGCCGGTAGCGAGTCTAGCTTCATAGCGCACCTGATGCGGCTCGACATGGATGACCTGAAACAACTGGGCACCTGAAGCATTGCGGCTGACATCCCAGGCTTCCTGCACCGGATACATCTTCGGTCCGCTGACGCTAACGACGTAGACGGTGTTGCTGTTGGCGCGACGCAGGCCTTCGGGCACATTCTTTGGTCCGCCAAGTCCAGAGCGGGCGTACGCGTGGTCATGTCCCTGCAACACTAGGTCGACGTGATTGTCTTCTAGGATCTCTCGCCAAGCGGCTCGCAAGACGGGATTGTCGCGGCCCCGCGCTGCGGAGAAGATTGGGTGGTGGAACGTCACGAATGTCCACCGTGGGCGTTTGGGATCTTGCAACACGGATTCCAACCATGCTTTCTGCTGCTCGATTCTCTCGTTGGAATTGAGCGAAATGATCCGCGCGTCCTGATAGTCGATCCAATAGGCCGTCTCTTCCAGGCCGGGTGGACCGTTTTCGGGGAAAGCAAATTGCGGACGCCAGTGGCGTGAGAGCCCGTCGATGTATTCGTGATTCCCTGGACAAGCAACCACAGGAATCATCCCATTTAGCCATCCCGCGGCCCCAAACCACTCGCCCCAATCCGCGTCGCGATTGCCATTGTTGACCAGGTCGCCCGCATGGAGCATGAATGCCGCACGAGGAGCATGCTGATTTGCCTCGCGTACGACTCGCGACCACCACGAACGCACATCGTTTTGGGCGTCACCGAAGTAAACAAATGTGAACGGCGTGCTCGACGTGCTTGCCGTGCGGAATTGAAACCATTCACTGAAGTGCTCGCCATCGCCAACGCGATAAGCATACATCGTGTCCGGCTGGAGCCCGCTTATCTGACCGGAGTGCAAGAGGCACTTGCCCAAGTCCGACGAAAACTCGTTAGAAGTCCCTGTAGCCTGTTCGCGGCCGGCAACCTCGGCCCGCAAATCCCCCAGCAGTTCACTGGCGAGGACGTATTCCACAACCGGCTTGCCGACGCTCAGGTCGGTACGCCAGGTGACATCGATCGAACTGGTGGGATCGCCGCTCCAAGTCAGAACCACTCGATCAGGCAGCGGAGTGGGGCGATGCTGCTCGACCTCCGTGAATGCTTGCGTTTCTGCAACTGCCTCGTGAGCAACTGCTACAACGTGTGTAACCAATCCATAGCAAGCCCCAACCGCCACAAATGCTGCCAGTCGAATCGTCTTCGCCAAGATCTTTATTTCCATTCAGTTGCGTTTCTCGAAAAATTTCACGAAGTTGCGTTCGCGACCTGGGGTAAACTGGCAATCACGCGAGGTTTGCGACAAGCCGGAGTCCAGCTAGACGCTAAGAGCTTCGTGTGGGAGGCCTCTCCAAGATTATACCAGATCAAGCGAGGAACAACGGCGGGCCCTCAACAATCGGTCGCCGCATAGACGTGGCATGCTCAGAGGGCTATTGCAACTCTAGCACTAGCTCAAAATGAGGCCTTGCCGATCACGCCGCTTTTTCAATCTCGACGCAAATCCCGCCTGCGCGGATAGCTTTGTGCATTTTGGTGAACCAGATTTCCTGCTTGCAGACCAAGCCGAGGTGTTCACAAGTGTGGAGAAGTTCCTTGCGGTTGTACATGCGGCAATACCAGAAGCGGCTCGTCATGGCGCCGCCAAAATTGTCTTCGGTCGTGAGCAGGAACATACGACCGCCAGGCTGCAACACGCGGGCCATCTCGGCGAGTCCCGGCTCCGGGTTGGGAAGGTGCTCCAGCACGTAGCCGCAGGTGACGCAATCGAACGAGCCATCCGCAAACGGCAGGTGAGTCAGATCGGCCGTGACGAACTCGGGGTCACTGCTCTTGAGTTTGACGCGAGCACGACGCAACATCGGTTGCGACAAGTCGGTACACGTGATGGTTGTCTCAGGATCGCAATATTTGATCAGGTGTCGAGCAATCTGCCCTGCCCCGCTACCAACATCCAGCACGGAGCGCACGCCTCGCAAGTCGAACTTCCGTGTACGAAACAGGCGCTCGCCCAACGGGATATGTAACGAGAGCGTACTTGCTAGCGAGAGCAGCGCTCCCTGAGGTCCACCGTAAACGCGTTTAACTTTGCGTTTGTACTCGTCATCGCTGACGCGTGTGATGAGGTCGTTCGAGATGATTTTGGTGAGCGCCTGCCGTCGTCGCTGGCGTCGTGCTCGACGTCGGCTCGACTTATTCTGTCTAATCGTGCTTGGCATCTTCGGCTTCAATCCATTCGATATCGATTGTGTTCACGTTTGTTAGATCGCGATGTATTCAACCGACAAAAGGTACCACACTTGTTCGTCGAGCCTATTTGCTAGATATAAACTCGACGATTATAGATGTACCACTCTAGCATAAGCACCAGCAGAGCGGCAATAAGCAGAGGTTTCCAAAGTTCGCGGCGTACCTGCGACGTAGGCGATTGCGCATCGACGTCGACGTAGCCGATCGCTAGCGATTCGACCACCTGCAAGCCGTCTTCGCTGTCCTTGCGCACACGTAGACCGATATCCGACTCGTCACGCGCAAATAGATTCACGGCAAACCGCTGCTTCACTTGACTTCCCTCGCGTACTTGATAGACGCCCAACTGGCTGGTGTCGTGATATTCTAACCGTCCGGGCTGTTCGGGCGTGATCGTGTGACGCGAACCATCGGGGGCTTCGACTTCCAGTTGTTCCGCAGATCCCGGAACACGCATCTCCACCAACCGACCAGGCGGGTTATGAGTCAGCGACGCGCCAGCATTGCCCGCAAAGTACTCCAGCACATTCAGCCAGAATCCTGGGAAGCTGTGCTTGCGCGGCCAATCTGTGTTGAACGTCTTCGCCCCGTCGGGCTCAGTTCCCACGATCTCGAAACCGAGCACGGCATCTTCGTACCTATCGCGCGGGGCAATCGCCATTAACGGCCCAAGTGTCGAATCGATGAGCAGCCTCCCACCCAACGGCGGTCGTACCTGCAAGCTGTCGGCGATTTGAATGTTGCCCAACTCCAACAGATTGAGCAATGGGTGACCGCGCTGCCAATCGATAATCTGCGGACCGTAGATCGGTTCGGTCGGAGATTTTTCTTTCCAACTATCGATCGGCGGAATGCGACCCACAAACAACGTATGCGCCTGCGGCATAAACTCGGGGACACACTGATCAAAAATGATCAGATCGTAGAAGTCGGTCTGCGCTTGTGTTTTGAAATCAGCCGTGCTCAAGACGTCGGTCGAGACCTTATCGACGATTGCCAAACGATTGGCACGCTCGGTTGCGAGTGCCGACTCGAGCGTCGTGTTGCCCGGCGTCACCAGCAGCACCCGTCCATCGCTGCGTTTGCTGAGGATGGCAAAAGCCTCATTGTCGAGAGAAAGCCGGTCGTTGAAGTCCCTGGGGGCGTCGAGTTTCGCATGCAAAGATCCCTCGGTCTCACCGCTGAGATTGAACGTGGACGATGCGACTTCGCCAGCCGGAATTGTGAGTTCCGCCGCATCGAGCAGACGATTGTCGAGGTGGACCTCAACCACGGTCGTCTGTTCCGCATCGCTAAAGTTGGCGACCTGCACGAACGCTTGCTGCAGATTGGGACGTTCTTCGTTTCGTCGCGTGTTGAAAGCGGTGATGGCAAGATTCTCGCCCTCAAAACTCCCCAGCGGCAAAAACTGAGGACGTAGGTTGCCCATCGAAAAGTCCTCGATGCTTGGGAAACGCCCGTCGGAAAAAATGTATAGCTCGACGTCCTGCTGCTCAGTCACCTCGAACGCCTGATCAGTGGTCTCGTCCATCACCCGCTCGGGATTGGCAAAACCATCCGCCAACTCCAACGCACCGCGCAAGTCGGTTTGACCAGCACTGGGTTCGATGCGGTCGAGGGCTTCGCGGAGTAGGCGTTTGTTATTTGTGAATTCCTGGACGACGTCCGGCTGCTCGGCGAAGGTGATGATCATCGCCGACATGTCAGAATCGAGTTGCTCGATAAGGCTCGCCACGCGTTGTTTTGCTTCGTCGAGACGGCTGACGTCGTCCTTCGCGTCGGTTGCCGACATGCTGGCCGAATGATCGATAAGAAAAATGAACCGCTGGCCATCGAGTGCTTGCCCCTGCCAACCCGGTCGCAACAGCGCAAGCATCGCTAACCCGACCATCAGCAGTTGTAGCAACAGAAGCAAGCTCCTTCGCAATCGCTGCCACAAACTATTGACGTGGAGGTCCTCGATCACGCGATGCCACAAATACGTACTCGGCACCTCGATCGGCTGCCGCTTGAGCTTGAGAAAGTACAACGCAAAAATCGCCGGCGGCACCAGCCCCAACAGCAGCCACCCCGTCGGCCCTAACGAATTGCGAAACAACGTATCCATCTATCGCACCAACCCCCGACGGCGGAGTTGTTTGGCAACGAGGTCTTGCACAGGCATCTGATTGTTGGCGAGGAGATAGTGGATGCCTCGGCGAGAACAGAATTCCTGCGCGCCCGCGACGAATGAGTTCAGCGTTTGTTTGTACTTTTTTAGCAACGGGGCACTGACCGTGATTTCGGCTTCGTCCTGGTCTTCGCAATCGACCAGTTTGAGATCACCTTGCAGATCAGGCTCCAGTTCTTCTTGTGACAGGACGTGAATGACAAAGCAATCGACCTGATGCGAGACAAAATAGCGCAGCGCCTGCTGGTATCCGGCCTTGTCCATCAGATCGCTAATCAGCACGACGACGCCACGACCGGCGTTGCGCAGGCAGAAGTTTTTCACGCCATCAGCCAAGGTGGTCGAATCCTCATCCGGCTGGATCGACTCGACATGCTGCAGCATTCTCCATACACTTGAGCGGCCGCGCAATACAGGGCTACGCTCACCAACGCGTTGATTGATGGTTTCGATCCGCACTCGGTCGGCGCGAATCAGTCCCACAAAGCCGAGTGCGGCTGAGAGTTGCTTGGCATATTCGAGCTTGGAGGGATCGCCAAAGTCCATCGACAGACTCGAATCGATAAGCGTGTAGAAGTGCAAATCTTCTTCTTCGAGAAACAGTTTGATGATCAGCTTGTCGAGCCGGGCGTAGAGATTCCAGTCGAGCAGCCGCAGATCGTCGCCGGCGACGTAATTCCGAAAGTCAGCGAACTCCACGCTCTGCCCTTTGCGCTTACTGCGGCGTTCGCCTTTCATCCGTCCGCGAAACACCTTGCGCGTGACCAACTCCAACCGTTCCAACTGCGCTAGCAGTTCTGGGCTCAACAGTTTTGATTCAGCAGCCGTACTCAAGCGATCCCTTCCGTTCCGAAATCCAGATGCCTCAGTCCACGATCGTCGTTATGCAACTTTCGAATCTTCACTCTTCTCGGGAACTTTTTTCACAATGTCGGTGAGTACCTGGTCGGGATCGATGCCTTCGGCTTCGGCCTCGAAGTTAAGAATCACTCGATGCCGCATCGACGGCAGGAATACCCGCCGGACGTCGTCGAAACTTACGTTGTAGCGTCCACCCAGCAACGCTCGCACCTTGGCGGCAAGGGTGACGGTTTGCGCACCGCGCGGACTGCTGCCCCAGCGCAAATACTTGTTGGTGCTATCCTGTGCGAACGGGCCATCGGGATGAGTGGCGAGCGTGAGCCTCACGATGTAGTCCTGCACATGAGGTGCGACAATCACCTCGCGTACCAGTTGCTGCCATTTGACGATTTCGGCGCCGTCCATCACTTTGTCGGGCTCGATCGTCACGCCACGCGTGGTGCGGTCGATGATCTCGGCCAGCTCCTCGCGCGTTGAGTAGCCTACGACCAACTTGAAGAAGAAGCGGTCGAGCTGTGCTTCGGGCAACGGGTACGTGCCTTCTTGCTCCAGCGGGTTTTGCGTTGCCATCACGAAGAACGGCGGCTGCATCGCAAATACGTTGCCAGCGATGCTCACCTTCTTCTCCTGCATCGTTTCGAGCATTGCCGATTGGGTTTTTGGCGTCGCGCGATTGATTTCGTCGGCCAGACAGATTTGCGTGAAGATCGGTCCCTTTTGAAACTGAAACTCCCGGCCCCCTTGTTCGTTTTCGACGACCATGTTCGTACCCAGGATGTCGGCGGGCATCAGGTCAGGTGTGAATTGAATGCGCGAGAAATCCAAGTCGAGCGTCTGCGCTAGTGTTCGCACGAGAAGCGTCTTCCCCAAACCGGGGACACCTTCCAGCAGGCAATGTCCGCCCACGAACAAGCAGGTCAACACGCCATGCACGATGTCATTGTGACCTACGATGACGCGCCCAAGCTGCTCTTGGACCGCCTTGTATCGAGCGGCGAACTCCTGCGCCCGCTGTTCAATCGATTCGCCTATGCTCATGTAATTCGCTTTCTGCTATTTGTGTTCCTGTTCCGAAGCCGGAGCTTGAAACCGATTGTCCATCAATCTACTTCTTGTCGTCGGACCCTTTGTCGAGGTCGCGTCGTGCCTCGCGTTTTGCCTTGAGTAATCGCTCGGTGTACGAGGGACCTTGGGGTTCGTCGGGGGCATCGTCGGCGGGCTGTTTCGGACGGCGAGCCTCCGGTGGCGCGGCCGCTGAAGCCTGTGCGATCGCGTCGGTCGCATCGGCGGGTTCGACCGCTTCCGCGGGCTCTTCGAAGCGCGTAGCCGCACGTCGTTCTTCAATCTGTTCCTTGATCTCGCGCTTACGACTTTGCAGTCGGCTCATCGTTTGCGGCTCAGGCTGTTCGCGCTCTCGCCGCAACACCCAATCGCGACCGCGCGCTAGCAACGGCACCAACCAATCTAAGTTAATCTGCACACGTCGCACGAACACATCGGCGAAGAACAGGCAACTGCCGATGAGGATGATCCACGGCCAGATCGATTGATTGGAAATCGCTGGTTCCAGATCACGCCGGAATGGATTCGCCTTCGCAATCTGCTCAGGTTGACTCAGATCGAGTCCTGTCTCGACGAGCACGCCCTCGGGTCCGTCTTTGGCAGGCATTTCGGCGAGTGCTTTGAGCAGCGCCATGTTAGTCTCGTTATCGCGATACTCGGCTGAGTACCCGACGTTTACACCTGTTCGAATGGGAGCACGGCCAGGACCCGGATTGACCACGATCAAGTAACTACCCGCCGTGTCGGATGGGAACTCCCCGACGTAGCGACCAGGTGCCGTCTGCTCGATGCGTAGTGGCAACGAAGCCATGTCGGGTGCGACGACCGAACCGGTCATCGACTGGTTGTTGAGGAACTCGTCTTCGGCGTCGACCGCGGTGATGACCACCTGGGTCTTGCCGTCACGTACGTTCGTGGCCACGCTGAAGTTGCCCAGGTCGCCGGTGGGCCGCATCGCCCAACGGACCATCTGGCTGAATAGCTTGTCGTAGCCGTCCCATTCCGACCAACGATTTGCCCAGCGGTTCCCCGCGTCGGTCGTGAGCGCCACGGCCTTCCCCGCGCCGTATGTCCAGCTGGCCAGAATCGTCGAGTTCTTCTGCGTCGTCGGTTGCGGCGACTGCAAGATGACTTCCACCAGTGGATTGTCTTTGACCGAGGTGAGCACGAAGCCCGTGATCGGCGGAACGCCGCCTTCAACGCCCTGCAGCATCTCATGCTGCGAGGTAATGTTCGGTCGGAAAGGATTCTCGCGCTCGTATACCAGTGGACGGGCGATGCGACGGGCTTCGCGTTGATAGATTTTCGGCAACGCCTTGGCACTTTTGACTTTGTAGTATTTGCCGCCGGTAACACGCGCGATGCGTTGCATCTCAGGCGTTCCCAAAAAACCGTGCGAACCAACCGCGACGGTGCTGATTTTCACGCCCTGCGTCTTCAGGTTGTTAAGCGTCGAAGTCTTGGTAGGCGAGGGATCACCGTCGGAAATGACAATCATGTGCTTGATCGCCGCATCCTTCACGCCAGCGAACGCAGTCGCCGCCATTTTCATCGCGCCGTCAAAGGCAGGCATGTCCCCGATGGTCATGCGATCGGTCCGCGCGAGCATCATCTTGCGGTTGGGCCCGACGCGAATCAGTCCGCCCTTGGATTGACCCCAGAGCCACTGATCGGTTCCGTTCCACTGAATTAGTCCACAATAGTCGCGGCTGCCCAGGATCTTGATCGATTCGAAGGCAATCCGCTTCTGCCAATAGTTGGATCTGGCCATTTCGCCAGCGTGCATCATGAGCACGAGCGCTCCCACCGGAGTGACCTTCGTGTTCTTGATTTCGAAATCGACCGGCATCGCCTTTTCGAGTTCCGTATTCGTCCAGCCCCCGGCCCCGAAGGTGTCGGGCCCGCCCAACATGATCAGACCACAGCCCATTTCTCGCGTGTTGCGCGTGAGCATACTGATCTGATCGTTGGAAAAACTACTCACATTGTCGGCATCGGTACCGGTGCTGCGCGAGACGTTGGCCAACACAATGCAATCGTAACGCTGCAGTTCAGCCAGCGAATTGAACAACCGGTTGCTCGGCAAGACGGTCACCGCGATATCTTCGTTGCGTAATCGTTCAACCAGATAGTCGAACTCACCTTGCTTGTCCCAGTTTTCAATCAACAGCACGTGGCCCTTGCCGCGGACGTGTGAAAACGCGGAGGCGATGTTGTTCTGCGCCATGCCGTCGGAATTGATATCGTCGGGACTGAACCGCGCTTCGTAGGTGTAGAAATCTGGCTGGTCGATCTCCTCGGAAATCGTGAACACTCGTTTGCCGGGCGGCACCACAACAGACTGCGTGACGATCGCCTCGGTATGCTCTGCCGTCTTGCGATAAATCGTTAGTTTGCCGGGAACTGAGCGTTCGCTACCTTCGGGCGCATCATTGCCCAGCACAACTCGCATCTCAAAGGGCTGACCGCGCCGCGCGCTGGAAGGGACATCGATCTTCTCGACGGCTACCTCGCTACGTGGCGCGAGCATCACTGGTACAACGTCGATGCTTACGCCCGCAGCAGTCGCGGCCTTGGCTTCACGCTGGGCATTGCCCACGTTCTGGTTGCCATCGGTGACCAGAACAATGCGCTTGGCTGAATCAAACGGGAACATCGCCTTAGCGCGTTGGATGGCCATCGACAAGTCTGAATACTCAGGGTCGAGAATTGTTTCGACGTTCTCGTTGAGTGCGATCCCAAGCTCGACCAGCGGCATTTCCACCGCCGCGTCACGGCCAAACACGATCACAGCATACCGGTCCTCCTGCGTGGTATCCTGATGCTCACGGATAGACGCATTGACGTACTTGACCATTTCCTGCCGCTGTTCGATCGGGATGCTCAGTGATTGGTCGAGCAAATAAATGACCGACAGCTTCTCGCTGCGCCGTTGGTACTGCACGTCCGCGAGCGCAACGACGATCGCGGCAAACACTACCGACCGCAAAGTCAGTGCAAACAACCGCCGCCACGTACCCAGGCCCGACAATCCCGCGTAGCTCAGCCACCACATCACCGGCAGCAGTGCGAGCAGCAGCAGATATCCGGGACTGTCGAAGGCGATGCTGTGATTGAACATGAGTTGTAGTCGCGAGTCTCACATCGCGGCGTGGAGTTAGGAATCTGTATGCTCGCGACTCATGCCCCAAACCTAAAATATCGCTCGCTGCACGCGATGGTTGTTCGAGTCCAAAACATGCAGGCGCCCTTGGCTATCCAGTGCCAACGCCCACGGGTTGTGTAGCTCACCCGGTCCGCGACCTTGTCTTCCCCAGCTTCCTACTAGCTGGCCATCCAGCGTGAATTTCTGCACGCGGTGGTTACCGTACTCGCAAATGTAGATGTGACCTTCTCCATCGAACGCTAAATCGTAGGGATAGTACAGTTGCCCCGGCGCGCTGCCTTCTTCGCCCCAGAGCTGGATGAGCTCGCCATCGGTGTCAAAAACTTGGATGCGATGATTGCAAGCGTCGACGATCCAAATCTGGTCCTGCTCGTCGATGGCCATGTTCTGTGGCCGACGAAATTGACCTGGCTCGCTGCCGTGCGTTCCCCATTGTAGGAGAAATTCGCCATCGTGCGAAAATTTCTGGATACGATCGTAGTCCCCATATTCCCCAATGAAGTAGTTTCCTTGCGAGTCTTCGACGATATCGGTGACAAATCCGAACTGCCCCGGCTCGCGCCCCATCGTTCCGCCGATTGTCTCGGGTTCGACGGCAGTTCCATCAGATTGGTAGACCAGCATCCGATAGTAATGTGTGTCCGCAACCAAGAGTCGTCCGGCGCGGTCGATGGACAGTCCCGAAGGCCGACCATTCTTGCTGACCGGCGTCTTCCACCCGCGAAGATACTTGCCCTCGGTGTCGAACACCTGAATGCGGGCGGTCATATCGACAATGTAGAGTTGGTCCTGCTCGTCGATCGCGATCGCGCGCGGCTTCTGCAATTTGCCCTCGGTGATCCCCGCCTCGCCCCAGATCAGATCGGCGGTCCCTTCCGCTTGCGGCCCAAACGTGCAACCCGCAAGGGCGATCACGTGCAACGCAGCAAGCAGCAGTAGCAGTCTACCGGTGCATGCTATGGGAGTCCGTCCGTCGATGGGGCGACGGTTCGCTTGACCCAAGTGTGCACTCGCCATCTTAGGACCCCAACGTGCCTCAAACTGTTCGTAAGCCAAGATCTCGACAAGACTTCCGTGACCAACGGCCCAGTTTCGGTCGCTTGACCGAGTTTGTTGCCGAGCGTTATATTTGTCTAAATATTAACATATCATTGTTGAGCACCGGGGACACTCCAATTTCCCTCAACCGCTCTAGAACATCATAACCAGTTCCGCACAATTGCGTGCATCCGGAGACTACGCGAGCCAGCGTTTTTTTGCTGCTCCAACCGTATTCCTCGGCTGACTAACGGTTCGATTCCGTAGAGGAGGTTGAAACTTATCCCGTGGGACTTTCCTGCCGATTGGTACGCGGCTTGAATTTGGTTTAGGATTCGAAGCCGTTGGTTTGTTCCCGCAACCAGCCTCCCTTACGAGTCTGCATGGAGCATTAGAACCGAGCCGATGCCACCTCATGTAATCGACCTTCGCCGGGCAGACGATCGACGAGATGTGGTTCATCGCGCGGTGCAAAGTCTCGCGGAAGGTGGTCTGGTCGTCTTCCCAACAGAAACCGTCTACGGCGTCGGGGCAAGTGCTCTGAGCGCTGCGGGTGTTCAGAGGATTTTTGGTGCCAAGGGCCGCTCACAGCAGACACCGTTAGCGTTGGCCATTAAAAGTGCCGAAGAAGCGATGGATTATGTGCCGAGTCCCGGTCGTGTTGCCGAACGACTGGCACGACGCTGCTGGCCGGGCCCGATCACCTTGGTGATGGAGTACGGCTGCAAGGAACAGGCTTCGCCAGGTGGACTCGTCAGCCGACTACCCGCCCAGGTACTTAGCGCCGTAGCGCCTAACGGCACGGTTGGGCTTCGTGTTCCCGCCGATGACACGCTGTTGGCGATATTGCACATGTTGGCGGGTCCGATTGCACTAACCAGTGCGAATCGGACGGGGGAACCCGCGGCAGTCACCGCCGCGGATGTGGTGGAAATCCTGGGCGACGAGGTGGCACTCGTCCTAGACGGAGGACCTTGTCGCTACGGTCAGCCCTCGACGGTCGTCAAGGCCACGCCTGAGGGCATCACATGTTTGCGAGAAGGCGTAGTAAGTCAGTCAGCACTGGAACGACTCTCTAGCATGATCATATTGTTCGTTTGCACGGGAAATACCTGCCGCAGTCCGATGGCTGAAGTGATGATGCGAAAGCTGGTCGCGGAACAGCTTGGCTGCACCGAGGATGATCTTGAACAGCAGGGAGTGATCATCACGTCCGCGGGCATCGCCGCCGCACCGGGATGCGCACCTAGCGCCGAAGCGGTGGACGTCATGCGAGAGAAATCACTCGACCTGGCGGCTCACGGGTCGCAACCGCTCACCGAGAAGCTCGTCCGACACGCGGACGCAATCTACACGATGACCGGTGGACACCGACAGGCAATCTTGCGGCGCTGGCCTGATGCCGCAGCGCGCACTCAGACGCTGCTACCGAATTCTGGCGACATCAGCGATCCGATCGGCGGCCCGGTAACGGTATACCGAGAGTGCGCACAACAGATAGAAAATGCATTACGTATGCGAATCGAGGAGTTGGATTTGAAATAGCGTAGACTACTTTCGCTGAACAAAGCCAACGCATCGGAGCAAAAGACCGGGCTCGAAGCGAGATTTTAGAATCCAACGGAAAGGCGAGAAACAATGCGAATTGCCGTCGGGAGTGATCATCGAGGGTACCACCTCAAGGAAAAGTTGGTCACCATCCTAACCACCAAGGGACACGAAGTCATTGACGTCGGCACCGACGCGACCGATGCGGTCGACTACCCAGACTATGCGGCGGTCGCCGCCCAGCAGGTCAGCGACGGGACTGCTGATCGTGGGGTGCTGATCTGCGGCACTGGCATTGGTATGGCCATCACTGCCAACAAGTTTCCCGGCGTCCGCGCAGCGGCTTGTACCGACGAAGTCACGACCGAGATCAGCCGACGACATAACGATCTGAACGTGCTCTGCCTTTCGGCTGACATGCTTAGCCCGCGGGCGGTCGAGCGGATGGTCGAAATCTGGCTAGAAACAGAGTTCGAGGGCGGACGCCATCTCCGTCGCGTGGAGAAGATTCAGAACATCGAATCCGAGAATGAAGACTGTTAGGCGTGGCAACACCTACTTGTGTTTCAGCACTTTGAGGAATGCCTGCCGCAGCTCTCGGGATTTTACAGGCATCTTCAGCACAAGTCGGTGCTTTTCCGGCTGCACTTGTTTCGCCCAAGTTCCGTGATTCTCTCCCAGCAGCAACACCACCGGCACGGTCTTGGTGGCCGCTTCGGTACCAAGGCGATTGAACGCCTCGACTGCAGGCGACCCGATTTGCCCGGTGCTGAGCAAAATGATCTCAGCCGTCTTGTTGTTCTCGTAGAATCGATGAAAAAGCCTGTCAGGATCGCTAGTCACAAGCACGCGGTAGCCGCGTTTCTTGAATAGATTGCGAAACAGGTCCTGCATCTTCGTGTCCGATTCGACGACCATTACTTTACGGGGCTCGCCGTTCTCGTCATGGCCTTCCAACGGAGTCGCGTCAGCGGACGCCTCGGCCGTTTCTGCGGATTGTTCCGACAGTCGCTTCATCGTGAGCTTGAGATCGGCCAGCATCTCACCTGGCGTCTGATACCTACGATCCGGATCGAATTCCAGTGCCTTGTTGGCAATTCGGACCAGCGGCAACGGCAACTCTGGAGCGATCTGCACGAGGGGTTTGATCTCTTTGTAGCGTTGCTTGTCGAGGCGCTGTACACGGTCGCGAGTCTCAGCGATCGCAGGCCTTCCGCACAATAGCTGATAATAGATACACCCAGAGAAGAATATATCGCTTCGCGTGTCATCTTTGCGAACATTGGTAGCCCGCTCCAGCCCAGCGTAGTCGATTGCGCGTGGGTTCGCTCCGTCTCCCTCTTCGTCTGGGCCACCTAACCCGGCCAAACCGAAGTCAACGAGTTTGGCTTCGCCCTCGCTGGAGAGGATGACGTTGGACATCTTGAGATCGCGGTGCGTAATGCCTTGCTGAAATGCGTAATTCAGCCCAGCGAGCATACCGGAGGTGATGCGGCTCGCCTCCAGGGGTTCAAACTTGCCTCGCACTTTAAAAAAGTCGCGTAGATTATGTCCCTCGACGAAATCCATCACGATGTAGTGCGATCTGCCCTCCGAAGCCACCTCATGGATAGCCACGATGTTGGGGTGCTTGAGCTTCATGCCCAACTCGCCCTCACGACGGAAAAGATCCGCTTCGCCGGGGATTTCCGCCTTGCTCTTCCGCAGCACCTTCACGGCAAATAGTTCGTTGGTATCGCGATGTGTGGCCCGATAGACGCGTGCAAAAGTGCCCGCTCCAACCAAATACAGTACTTTGTATTCGCCGTAGAAGAACCCGGTGCGGAAGTTCTGTTGCAGACGCTCCAACTGAAAGTTGGTCACCAAACCACGTCGCACAAGCAATTGCTTGAACTGCTCGAACTCGACATTGCGTGTGCCAAGTTCACCCCACACCGAGCGCATGTCGCGCTCCGACACGATATTGACGTCGAGCGCGCGTTGGGCGAGTTCGTCTGCGGTCAATTCAGTGGCCATGTCGCGGGATCGCCCAAACTCCAACTGCAATAAACTTCGATTTATGCCACTAGGCTAAGGGAATGCTCTGTGGCTGAACCTCAAACCAGGTCAAGATCCGACCGCATAGCCAATCTCCGACACCTCAGCAACAAGAACCGCTGTCCCTTGAGACCAGCGATAGCGTCGGCGACCAGAAGCTGGCCGCAAAGTCCTTACTCCTCAAGTTTCAGGCGGTAATCGTCACGTTCACGTCGCGTGGCCTCAAGATCAAACATGAGGTACTTCATGTCGAGGCGAAGCTGACCAAGTGCGTCTTGGACTAGGGTCAGGATACGTCGACGTCGCTTCGTGCTTTCCACCACCGCGTCGACCAGCGGAGCCAACTGTGCAGCGTACTCATCGGGAATATCGTGGAGTGCGATGGCCAGTTTCTGCAGGTCCGCTGGAATCTGTTCAGCGGTGGTGGTGGGCGACTCGGTTGGGTTACTCATGGGTGCGTCTCCTGGAAAAATGGAAGGTCGACGCGTTCAAAAGCATGGCGCATACCGAACTGAGCAGTTTGCTCAAGCCGCCCGACGCAAGTAATTATATCGTAATGACTTGCAACGAATCAACGGGCGCGATAGCAGTTTTAGCTCAGCTCGAATCATGTGGCGTTTTCGCCACAGATCGAACTGGTTGATGCGCGGAAATACTGATATAAGCGCGACTTACATCACTTTGGCGGGTCAACGGTCCATGTTGACCTAGGGAAACGGGCAGTGCAGGTCGGCTGGCCGGATGTGGGTACTGTGTTCCGGTGACTGATGTCTGAGGGCACTTGGTATCTCGCCCAGCGCACCTTTCTGCAACAAGTCCTACTTCTAATCGTAATCAAATGCCACGTTCGAGGCGACTACTCTGCAGAAACGGGCCACAGAATCTCGCCCTGTTGGGTGGTGAATGCGTCTTGCTCCTGGTGCTCGCGTGGCTCCTGCCGCTGAGCCATGCTCCGGCGCAGACCGCTGCGACTACCTCCGCTCCGGCCTTAGTGGACCATATGGACGGTGCCAGCACCAAGTTGTTGCTGCTGGATAGTCGTTCCAACTTCCGAGTCGCACACCGGTCGATTGACCGGCGGAACTTTCGCTTCGGTTCAGGTGCAGAACGACTCCAGCTGCGCGGTCCAGCGGGAGAATCCGCACAGGTGGCCTATTCGATTGGCAAAGCACCCGTGATCCGCGAGCTGCGGCTTAGTGCCGACCTGACCTCGAATCGGGCAGGTGTGCGACTTGCGGCGCGAATCGTCTTACCCCGCTCGATCGATGCTTCGACAGGGCAGCCTTTCGCGTTGTTGGTGCGGGGTAGCATGCTGACTTCAGGCAGTAGCTGGCAACAGCTGACGCTTGACAATATCCCACAACAGCTGGCCAGCCACGCCCGAGTCGCGCGGGCGAAACATCGCCAGGCGCTCGACGAGCGCGGAGCGTACGTCTCGCACATCGTCTTTCTCACTCCCGGCGGTGCCGGGACCACAGAGTTGCTCGTTGATCGCATCCGTACATTTGGTGTTGTGACCCCCGCCCGTTCGGCGCCGCTGGCATCGCGGGTTCCCAAGTTCACATCCCCGCAGTCCGCTACCTCCGATTCCGATCATACGAGTCTTGCATCTTCCGGCACACGACCCCGTGGCGCTAAGAAACGAGTTGTACGTGTTCCGCGCATCATTCAATGGCAGGGTGAGCCTTTCGAGAAGCTGCAGCAGTTGGGATTCAACACCATTGCTTTGGATCGCATGCCAACTGAACAGGAACTCCAACAAGTCGAACGGCTGGGCATGGCAATGTTCTGCCCTCCCCCGCCTCCGGACTTGCTGACCGCCAAGGCGATCACTGCCAAACACAATTCGATCTTGGCATGGAATCTGGGCGAGTTGCTCTCCAGCGGCGACCTGGAGCAGGTTGAAAACTGGGAGCGACTCATCACACGCTACGACCCGATCGGCGCGCGTCCTACGGTACTCGCCCCCCAGCTCAATGCGCTCGAATCCAGCCGGATCAGCGATGTTATCCTCATCGGTCGACCGCTATTGGGAACCGAATTGACCATTCGCGAACATGCGGCCTGGCTCACTCAGCGTCAGCAGCTGGCTCGCCCAGGCACACCAACGTGGACCATCATTGAGACGCAGCCAAGCTCCAGGTATCGCCTGCAATTGGCGGCGCTGAGTACCGCGGAAACTCGGCATACTCAGGCCAGCTATGCACAGCAGCTTGCCTCGCTCTCGGCCGCTCTAGGCACGAAAACCAGCGGCTTTTACTTCGAATCGCATTCGCCGCTCGATGCGGACGATGCCGCTACGCAGCGTCGGGCGATGACCCTCGAACTGTCCAATCTGCGCGTGCAATTGACTGAACCCTGGTTGGGGACCGGCAGGCAGGTTTCGTCCGCGCGTGCTTCGCAGGCGGACTTGTCCGCGCTGGTGCTGCAGGCTGAGCGGTCGCACCTGCTGGTGCCTGTATGGTGGTCACAGAGCATGCAGTCTGAGGTTCATCCACGTGAGGCCGGACCGGTGTCGTTCGTCGTGCCAGGGGTTGGCGAATCGTCCGAGGCTTTCCTGGTCACGTTGGGCGGTATCGAACGCGTGCGTCATAAGCGCGTTACTGGAGGCATTCGCATCAGCTTGGAACAGTTGCCGCTCGATGCGTTCCTGCTGCTTTCCGACGATCGCCAGGCAATCGCCCAGATCACTCAGTATGTGCGCCGCATCGCTCCGCGTGCCACAAAGATCCGTCGCGAACTGGCGGGGCTTCGGTTGCAGCAAGCCGTTGATATCGCCCTGCACCTGGACCACCTCGCCGACGATATGAACCAGACACGCGCTCTGCTGCGACAAGTCCAAACCGAACTTGGTTCCTGCGATCGCGCGATCCAGGCCAACAGCTTCACACTTGCCTACCTGCATGCCGATTCGGCTGACGCGATGATTGATCGGGTGTTGGAATCGCTACTGGCCAAGGCTCCTGCGTCGCCGTCCCGCGGAAATGCAATGGTTAGTCATGTCTCAATACCGTTGGCTGACCAGTTGCAACTCCAACGCAAGCTCGCGCGGGCTCCGCTCACAACGAACCTACTACGTGGTGGCGGCTTCGAAGACCTGGCGAAGCTATTGGACAGCGGTTGGCGTCACAAGCAACTCACCGTCGATGGAATTACCTCAACGGTGCGTCTGTCACCCGATGCCCCGCACAGCGGTTCGTATTGCCTGGAGCTGGAAGCCCGCCCCATTGACCCAACGGCACCGGTGACCATCGTGCCCACCGCGCCAGTGTGGATTACCTCGCATCCGGTGCAAGTACGTCAAGGCGACTTGCTGGAAGTCACCGGCGTCGCGCGCCTGCCCGAGCCACTGGTCGGCAGCGTCGACGGACTACAGATCATCGATTCCTTTGGTGGTACCGAAATGGCCCTGCGAATCCAGGACGCCCCCACCTGGCAACCCTTCAAAGTAATCCGCGCGGCCACCAGCGACGCCCACGTGTCGGTAACGATCGCGCTGAGTGGTGTGGGCCGAGCGCAAGTCGATGACGTCGCGGTCCGCGTGGTGCGGAAGTGACCGCTTCAACGTCCTCGCGAGGCGCGCTCCGCTTTGCACGACTCAGCGAACTTCATTTCATCGAGCAAAAGGGTGCGCCGCACCCCTTGTTTTCATGCTTCTGGCCGCCAATAAGCGCAAGCAAAACTCGTGGCTTCGCCGCCGATCGGACGTCACCTAGCAATCGCCTTAGCTTGGATTTTACCAAACCGAGTGGCCAAATTTCATCAACTAGCTTCGCCTGATTTCTCCGTGCAGGGCTGTCATTGCAACGCAGCCGATCGAGGCAGCTGAGCTACACGCAAGGCACGGCGCTCATCGCAGGAATCCCACACTTGTGGAATCGCTCCGGGAACTCTCTCTTCAAGTCGAAAGTCAAAGTTACTCGCGTCGACTGCTGGCCATTGGCAAGCTGACACATTTGAACGCCGCTGCACGGCGACGTGTCGCTCTACGTCAGTACAGTCCTAGTCCATACCCCGAGGCGCCCATCGGTCTCTCGTTCATCGACCGTCCACATCGAAACTCCGGCCAACGCCGTTGGCGTCCGTTGGGCTTCGGTGATGGCCTGCGGGAACAGTTTACGGTCTAACGGAGTGGCGTCGATCTCTACTTTTGCCGGAGTCGTCTGAAGTCAAAGCAGTAGCTGATAGGCGCCGACGTTCCACGTCCAAAATAGGGTAAGAACCGTGTTGTCCGCTGTTCCTTCGACTTTGCGACCCCTATCGCTTGGAATTCAGCCGTCATAACAATCGACTGTATTAGGGTTTTTCTATGTATCGTCAATATCGACCAAGGTGCATTCTGCGGAGTAGTTTCGGTAGTGTGCGTTCGGGGACGCGCCTGTCTATTCTTCCTTATTCACGACGACTAACAATTGAATCGCTGGAAGAGCGGAGCATGTTGGCTGTTGTCACGGTCGATACGGTCGACGACTTGGTGGACTTCAGCGACGATTTCACTTCGCTGCGTGAGGCCGTGCTCGCCACCAATCTCCTGTCGGGACCCGACGAGATCCAGTTTGACTTCGGTATCGATGGACCGGTGACACTCGTGTTGACCGAGGGACAGTTAGCGATCACTGACGCGCTAACAATACGCGGGGACGGGGCCGACCTGCTCACGATCGACGGCAATGGGAATCGCATTTTCCATGTTGATGACGGCGAAGACTCGACGGACGCGCCCTTTGCGGTGGTTGGGGCAACCCTTACTGGTAGCGATGTCGGACACGATCAGGGGGGCGCGATTCGTTCTGCCGAAAGCCTGACGATTGAATCGAGTGCAGTCCTCGGCAATGTCGCGGACCGTGGTGGTGCCGGGATCTTTGTCAGTTCATCGACGGGGGGCGTGACGATCGTTGACTCGACTTTGGCTGAGAACCGATCCGATGACGGACGTGGAGGTGGAGCGCTCATTTCGAGCGCTGGGAACGTCGAGATCATCGGTAGCTCGATCACTGATAACTTAGGTGAAAACGGCGGAGGGGCTTACATTAGCTCCAGCGCATTAATCACGATTCGCGACAACGTCATTTCCCGGAACGTGGCGCGAGGCACCTCTGCTGGGGGAGGTGGCCTATCCATCGCCGCTGCTTCGGTCGTAAGCGTTGAGGGCAACACATTCACGTTCAATCGAACTGATGGCAATGGCGGTACGGGCGGGGCGCTCCGTGTCTCGGGAACCGGATTGCTCACCATAAGTGGCAATTCGATCATGGATAATTGGACCGACGCGACTTCCGCTGTAGGAGGCGGCATGGCCCTCTATCTCTCGGGAAGCACCACGATCGTCGATAATCAAATCATCCGCAATCGTACGGAAGGCAATGGCACCGCGGGAGGAGGATTGTACGTCTCGGCCAGCGGTATCTTGACCGTCGGCGGGAATACCATCGCGGACAACCGGACCGATGGCACGTCTGCCCAAGGTGGCGGTGCGGCAATTGTCTTTGCAGGAGGTGTGGCTATTCTTGAGAACGAGATCGCGCGCAATCACACCGATGGCAACTCGACGGAAGGAGGTGGCATCTACCTCCGTCCAACCGGGACGGCATGGATTGCTCGCAACACGATTTCCCACAATTCCACGGATGGCAGGGATCCCGGACACGGCATCTTCGCCAGGGCGGAAAATGCCACGATCGAGATCATTGACAATGACATTCTTGAGAACACCCATAGTCTGGCGCGGGGAGTCGGAGGAATCGCTACGAGGACGTTTGACAGTGGTGCGGTGGTCATTTCGGGCAACAGGATAACAGGAAACGATGGTGGAATCGTTGTCACAGGTAGCGGATCGACCACCGTGTCTGAGAACTCCATCGTCGAGAACAACGAAGTCGGGGTGACCCTGATCGCGTCCGATGGTGCCAGGATTCAGACGGAGCGAAATACGATTACCAGCCAGTCGACCGATGCGATGGGCAGAGGGATGGACGTCCTGCTGCAAGGGAACAGACCCGCATTTGTCTCGATCATCGACACGACGATCGCGGGCAACAGAAGCGTCGAGGGCGGTGGCGGCCTGAATGCTGATGTGCGCGCTGGTCATACGCTAGAAGTCTCCAGTTCCACGATTAGCGGCAATTCTGCCGGACGAGAGGGCGGCGGAATTTGGCTTCGTCTGGCTGGTGGCTCGGCGTTGCTGGAACAGGTGACTGTCAGTGGGAATTCCGCGATGGGTTCGGGCGGTGGCACTTATCTGGTTCCGCAGTCTCAGAGCGGCAACCTAGGGAATCAAGAACCAGGCGAACTCACGATTCGCCACAGTACGATCACACAGAACTTTGCAGATCTTGACGGTAGCGGCGACAACTTCGGTGGTGGAGTGTTCTTCGGCGAACTTGCCAGGCTCAGTCACACGATCGTCGCGGGCAACAACGCACAGAGCAACTTCGCGAACAATGTCTTTGGAACTTACGAAAGTAGTTTCAATCTCATCGACAGCGGTAGCGAGTTCCTCGGCCCACTCGCCGACAATGGTGGTCTAACGCAGACACATGCCTTGCTGCCCGGCAGCCCGGCGATCGACCGGGGCGATCCCAGTGCGGCTGCCGGCGTCGATGACATTCCGGCGCGTGACCAACGAGGGAGACCGTCTCGTCGGATGATCTTTGACCGGATCGTTGGCCAGATCGATGTCGGCGCCTACGAAGTGCAGGTTGTCCCAACGGCCGATTTCGATAGCGATGGCGACGTCGATGGATCCGACTTCCTGATCTGGCAACGAGGGTTCGGTATTGCGTTTGCCCGACGCGAAGATGGCAATAGCGATGACGACCGCGACGTCGATGCGAGCGACCTGGCGGCGTGGCAGGTCTCCTATGGCCAGCCGCAAGCGCCGGCCGCGATTGCCGAGATGCAATCCGCAGCCGCGTCGCAGCCGCTTGATGCAGCATTTGCTCTCGAATGGAGCAACCCGGGCGCGCCAAGCGTGCGAGAAACACGCTTCGATCCAGTCGCGATCGAGTCCGTGATCAACATGCCAGAATTCTCCGCTGTTCCAAAAAGCGCCGCGACTCAACCGACGGCGACAATTCTTAACAACTCAGCTGAGAAAGCCAGCCATAATGAAGACCTGTTGTGGCTCGATGACCAGGAACTGGAGCAGGTGTTCGGCTAAGCACAAGCACGTTCGCTGAGCAGCCGATTGGTGTGTGGCACCGCGGAGAATTTGAACGAACAAACCTTGTCGTCTGCGTTGACATACATTCAGATGGCAAACATGCAACGCACCGCTCAACAACTTCGCGAAGATGCTCGGCGTATTTGGTGGGCGGGCGTTGAGGCGGTGCAGCCGGCGCGGTTGGTTCCCGAGTTTGTGACGCGGGACGCAACGACCCTCGTCGTGGGCGAATTGGAATTCGCGCTGGACGAGATCGAGCGGATCGTGATCGTGGGCGCTGGCAAGGCGAGCGCCGGCATGACCGTCGCGCTCGAAGCGGTGCTCGGAGCAAACCTGCTCAGCAAAAAGCACGTGACCGGTTGGGTCAATGTACCGGCTGATTGCATCCTCCCAACGCAGTGTGTCACGCTGCATGCCGCGCGTCCCGCGGGCGTTAATGAGCCGCGCAGTGAGGGAGCCGAGGGCTCGCAACAGATTCTGAAGCTCGTCGGCAGTCTGGGGCCGCGTGATTTGTGTCTGTGCGTGATCTCTGGCGGCGGTTCCGCCTTGCTGCCGGCACCGATCGAAGGGCTGCCGCTGGCATCGAAGATCGCGTTGACGCGGGAGATAGCGGCGCGCGGCGGGACGATCGAACAGCTCAACGCGGTTCGCAGAGAACTCAGCACGATCAAAGGTGGCGGTCTCGCGCGGGCGTGCCGCGCTGGGAATCTCGTCTCGCTCATTCTGTCGGACGTGCTGGGAGACGACCTGGAGGTCATCGCTTCGGCACCGACGGTGCTTCGTCAGCCGACTCCTCAGCGTGCCCTCGAGGCGTTGAGCGAACTGCAACTGCTGGACCATCCGGCAGGAGCGGAGGCCGTAACGCTGCTGGAGACGCGGAGCCGGCAAGCTCCGGACGAAGCCGCGGCAGGGTGCGAAGTCCATAATCTGTTGATTGGCAACAACGCCACGGCGGTCGATGCGGCCGGCGTGCAGGCGGAGCAATTGGGCTACAGCCACGCGATGATCTCGGCGACGGAGTGCGAGGGCACGGCCGAATCGGTGGCGCAACATCTCGTGACGATGGCCCAGTCGATGCGGCGCGACGCAGGTCCCGATTGTCTCATTTCCGGTGGCGAGCCGACCGTCCAATTGGCGGCAGAAGGCAAGCGCGGCAAGGGCGGTCGCAATCAGCAACTTGTGCTGTCGGCGATGGCGTCGCTCGAGGATTGGCGCGGGCTGGCCTTGCTTTCAGGCGGCACCGACGGCGAAGATGGGCCCACCGACGCCGCTGGAGCGTTTGTTGATGAAGAGATCGCCAAAGCTGCCAATGAAAAGGAACTCAACCTGCAAGAATACCTGCAGCGCAACGATGCCTACCATTGCTTCGAGCAGCTAGACGCCTTGATCAAGACAGGTCCCTCGGGGACCAACGTGTGCGACCTGCGCGTGATTACCGTGGGGAGAAACGATGAACGATAAGAGATAAACGATGAACGTCCACGCTGGGGTGCTCATCGTTCTCACTTCATAGTTCATCGTTCCAACTCAGTCCCACCACCACTTGTCGGCGGGCAAGTCGCTGAGGTCGACGGCGTTGCGTGCTTCGGCGAGTTCGCCTTTCTCGTCGGCCAGCAAGTTCTCCGTGTCGAGCGCTCGGTGCGCCTCGATTTGCACACCGCCGCCAACGGGAGTGGCCAAATGTCGGCCCTTCCACATGCTGTTCACCGCTGACGCGACCTGCTGCGGAGAGTTGTAGGTCTCCACCGGATAGATTGCTTCGTCGCCCAAGACGGAAAGATCCCAGCCCGCCTTGCCATAGAGATCTTGCTGTTGGACGAAGGCCGCCGCGACAAGCATGTCGACACAGTTACGCAGCTGACCGTAGATCGGTGCGTTCTCGGCGATCTGAGCGTATTTGTCGGTGAAACTCTGCGTGAACTTGCGACTCGCGCGGTTCTGGGTTCCCGACTGCCTACGTGTGCCATCGCGGGCCACGACTTCATCCTCGCCGACCAACTTCACCCCATTGCCGACGAATTCGGCCGCACTGCCGTCTGCCGAGACCTTGACGCGTTGATAGTCGGGCACAAACCACCAGCGGCACATCGCGTTGCGAGCGATCGAGGTAAAGTTTGCCAATTCAAGGTAGCTACGGAATCGCGCCGGTGGCTGCTCCAGGCCCAGGCCGATCAGCTTCATCCGATAATCGGCTTCGACCATCACCTGGGCGAAGTGCGTCTTGCTCGAAATGCCACCTAGCGTGATTACTTGCAGGCCGAGATTTTCACGCAGCCCCTCAACGACATATTGCTCAAACTCTCGCTCGCGACCGTTGGGTACTTGTCGGCCTAGACTGCTGATGAACTGCTGCATACGTTGCAGCCCTTCGGGCGTCGCGTCGATCGAGCAGTGCACGAGCGGATTGGTGTTTCCGCCAGGCGGGAAGGCACGTAGTGCAACAACCAGGTCCTGCAGTTCCATTACCGGCTGTCCGGTATGAAAACCAATGACCCGGCCGGTGCCCGTGTCCATCCATCCTTCAGCCGGCCCAGCAATCACGATGTCCTGGGTTTCCGGATAGTAGAAGACGTATTTGATTCGCGTCAATCCAGCCAGATGTCGCATCGCATCGTTGGGACCATGCCCCTCGTCGATCGCCTTCTCGATCAGCCGGGCGAGGCGGGTCAGCGAGACCTTCCGCATCGCGCTGCGCTGCGCGATGTCGGAATCCAACCGCGCCATAGAGTCTTGGATCCGCTGACGGGTGAGCTGTCCACTCGCGTCACGAACGGTTAGCTGACGCAATACGCCATCGGCGTCGACCGCGACCCCTGAGAACACGCCCGTGTTATTGTTGCCGCCAGCGCCGCCGCCGCCAACTCCGCCGCCACCACCACCGCCGCCGATCTGAGCCGTCGCACGTGGACCAGGAACGAGCAGAAAACTACAGCACGCCATCGCGACCAAAACAGCGCGGCAGGAAGCAGTCCAATGGAGATGTTGGAACCGGGAAATCATGATGACCTCGGGATTACGTTGAGAATCTGTTCCGCACCGCCTGAAGCGGCTTGAAGTAGCTAGAGCCTGTCTGCGGAAAATGGGCAGTTGGGGCCAACTTTGATCTTAATTCCCTCGGTGCCGGGAAGCAAGGAATTACGGCGCCCAGGCTGCCACATCCCCGCTCATTTGCCGGGCCAGGGCTTCTGTGAACCACTCGACCGCTAAAACCCGCAGAAGCTGCCCGCAGATGTCGTCAAAACTCCACGGGAGCGTTGAAAAAACGCATCATTCATCCCCTAGGCGTTACATTTTATCAGCAGCTCCGCGCCCGTAGCGCGACAGATATGCCGCCAATAAATACATCCTAACCCACCCGTTCCGATGCTTGCCCGCGTCAAAACTCGAGTTTGGCTGCTGACCGCCCTCGCGATTGCGATGTCGGGCTTCGCTGGCTGCGCCGGGCTGAGATGTCCGCGCATCGATCCCAGCGGCGAGCGGCTATTCGTCTGCTCGCGGGATCAGGTGCCTCCGGTCGCCGCGTCGGCAAATCCAGTCGCCCCGCCGGTATACACCGATCCGGTGTTCCCCCAGCCGGCCCTGGCTGGGGCCTCACCGCAAGTCGGTGGCGTGGTACCGCCAGTGCCGCAAGATCGGTTGCGAATCACCCCGCAGCGTGTGCTCGCTCCGGTAGGGAGCGAGGTGATCCTGCGGGCAGGACTGTGTACGCGAGAAAACTATCTGCTCACCGACTCGAAAATCGAATGGCTCCTCGCCCGCGACGAGGCCGGCGAATTCGTGGAGCTGGGGGGACGCGGCTGGTGCAAAGATCCGTGGCTGCCCTGGAACAAGCCGCGGAAGATCGACAATCAGTACGCCATTGGCTACACCGCCAAAGTGCCACTCTCGATTACGCGCGGCACCGCCAATACGACTGACGACGTGGAAGTCCAACCGGGTGAAGCCTGGGCAAGCGTGACGTCGCCGGTCGAAGGCGTCAGTCACGTCACTGCCGTCGCGCCGGAGATCGTCGAATGGGCGAATCGACGCGCGGTGGCCACGATCTACTGGGTCGACGTCCAGTGGACTTTTCCACCCAGCGCGGTGACTGCCGGTGGCGGCCAGGTCCTGACGACCACCGTGCTGCGGCAGACCGATGGTACGCCGCTGGAAGGCTGGGTCGTCCGCTACCAGGTCGCGGATGGGGCGGGTGCGCTCCGCGGCAACCAGGAAGGCCAAGTCGTCGAGGTGCGCACCGACGCCGAAGGGCGTGCGAGCATCGATGTCACGCCCACGGGCAGCGCGGGATCGACGACCCGCATTAATGCCCAACTCGTTCGCCCAGCGGGCTTCGGTGGCAGTAGCGCGCCACAGCTCGACATCGCCAGTGGCAGCACCCTTATCAGCTGGACTGACGGCGACTATGTACCGCCGCCCGACGATCTAGGCGATGTCGTCCCACCGAGCGACTTCCCTCCGGGCGGATCAACCACCCCCATTCAACCGCCAACCTATCAGCCGCCCACCAATAACGTGATGCCGCCAGTTGTGCCCGATCGCGCACAGATTGGGCCCAGGCTGGAAGTGGAGATACTGGACGATCCCGGCTCACAGATTCAAGTCGGCGGCACCGCGCGGTTCGAATTTGTACTGCGAAACACCGGAGACACCGCCGCGACCGGCATTATTCTCCGTGATGAGTTTGATCTCGGCCTGACCAACGTCGGCGATAGCTTGGGACAAAACACGATCCAAACCAACCCGGGCACGATTCCCGATATCGCCGCCGGCTCGTCCTACTCGTTGTTCCAGACTTTCGGTGTGCAAAAGCCGGGGCGGCTGTGCCAGAACGTGACCGTGACCTACAACGGCACCAGTCCTGCTACGGCTCGCTACTGTATTGACGTACCACAGCCTCAAGTACAGCGGCAAGGGCGGTTGCTCGTTACGAAGCAAGGCCCGGTATCGGCCAACGTGAACCAAACCGCAACGTTCACCCTGTCGGTTCGCAACGTCGGCGACGCGCCGCTTCTGAACGTCGAGGTCGTGGACTCCTACGACGCGGAACTCCAGGCTCAGCCGATCTCAGGCGCGGAGTTGTTCAATGGTAACCTGCGTTGGCGGATCCCGAGAATCGAGCCCAATGACACCTGGCAACAAAGGATCACCTGCCTCTGCCGAGCAGCCAAATCGCAAGTCTGCGGTACCGTACTGGTGACCGCAGACACTGGCACTCCGGTTCCGGCTCTGACTTCCTCCGATACCCACTGCCTCGACATCCTGGCACCGCCGGCAAACGTCACGCCGAATGTGGTGCCGCCACAAGAGGACGACCAACCGCTGGTCGTCCCACCGACAGATGGTGCAGCCGCGCAGGTCAATCCAAACGGTCTGTCGATGGAGATCGTTCTATTCAGCAATCCGGTAACCGCCGGGACAGGAACCAGATTTCAGATCACCCTGAAAAATAATGCGACGGTGGTAGATCAACAAGTAAGACTGAGCGTGCAGTTTCCCGCAGAGCTAAGGCCGGACGTCGCTGCGTTTCAGCAGGACAACAATCTGCGAGCGCAACTGAACAATAACGGCGAGCTGCAAATTGATCCGATCCGTACCCTCCGCAACGATGAGAAGCTAGATCTCCGATTTCGCTGCAATGTGTTGCAGCCTGGGGTACGGAATATCGTAGCGCGGCTGCAAAGCAACAACATGCCGGAGCCGATTCAGGTTTCCAAGGAGATCCGGATCTTGGGTGGTTAGGCGATTCGCCCAGATTCTTTGCCGCAGCTGGTTTTTGTTGCTCGCAGAGGCGACAATGCACCGGTTATGCCGCGTTTCGTTCTCCTTCGTCACGAGTGTCCCCCATCCAGCCAGCGGCCCAGCCACTGGGATTTCATGTTGGAGTGGGGCGACGTACTGCGCACGTGGGAGCTGCCCGAGCTGCCGACAGAATGGGCCAAGGTTATTGGGGTTTCCAAATCATCTGACCAAGTTTTAGCTGCACCGCTTGCCGATCATCGCATTGCCTATTTGGATTTTGAAGGCGCACTCACTGGCAATCGCGGCAGTGTAACGCGGTGCGACCGCGGCGAGTTCGAAGTCATTGATGAATCGCCGACAGTGATCGAAATCAAACTCCGTGGTGAGCGACTCGTTGGCGGCGTTCGACTTGAGCGAGATGCAAGCGATTGGCGGATGTCGACCGGATGCTAGCGCGTGCGTGAAGTACATATTGCGCCGGTTGTGGTCGCAGTTGCAACCTTTGCAACGCGAGATTCACGCGTTCTCGCTATGTGAAGATCTCACCTAAACATTTGCGGCGGCCACGCGCAAAGGTTAGAATCAGCAGGGCTGCAGCTCCTATTCTCACAATGCATGAGTCGCGGCCCGGGCAGAAGGGGGACGGTTTCACATTGTCCATCTTGCTTTGAGAGACACCATGTTCACGACACACCGGCAGATGCGCGACGGAACGAACCGCTCGAGAACTTTGCGACTCGAGTCACTTGAAGATCGTCGGATGTTGGCGATCCTCGTGGTCACTGACCTGGGAGACGATACCCTGGCGAACTTGGCCGGCGACGGCCAACTCTCGCTGCGCGAAGCGGTGGAGGCAATCAACATTGGTGAGCCCGTCGACGGCATCGATCCGATCGCAGGCGACTTTGGCGACAACGATACGATCCTGTTTAGTGGGGCCCTTTTCTTGGGGGCACCCAAAACGCTCGCGCTCACAGCGGGGCAACTCGATCTGACCAGCGAAGTGACCATCGCCGGTCCACTAAACAACCTGCTGACAATCGACGCCCAGCAAAATTCACGCATCTTTGACATCGCCGAAAACGACGACGACTACGTCTTCAACCAATTGACGCTCACCGGTGGACTCAACACCGCGCTGGGTGAACAGGGTGGGGCCATCCGTTCGTTTGCGGTCGGTTCGATAGAGGTTCGCAACTCTTACTTGCTCGACAACGGCACGACCGGGAATTTCGCCCCGGGAGGTGCGGTTTGGACACAAGGTTCGGTCGTGCTGGTTGACAGCGAGATTTCTGACAATCGCACGGAGGGGACCGGGTCGGCAGGCGGAGGGGTGTTTGCATTTGGTGACATGACCATCACCAACAGCATGATCAACGGCAATCGCACACTAGGGACTTTTTCCAGCGGCGGTGGCGTGAGCGCGAATGGGACCGTCACGCTGAACAGCAGTACGGTCTCAGCCAACGAGGTCCTCGGTCCCGGTTCGTCCGCTGGCGGCATTCTGGCCATTGCGGGCCTTGAGATGACTGAGAGTACCGTTTCAGGGAATCAAACCACTGCCGATACGGCGGGTGGCGCAGGCGTTAGTTCCGAGGGTGTGATCAACATCACGCGCAGCACGATCGTCGACAATCGCGCTTTGGGGGCAAGCTCCGTCGGCGGTGGCGTACGAACCACCGACACCGACATTAATGTCACGGGCTCGATTGTCGCTAACAACGTTGCCGGTACGTTTAGTGACATTGATCCGGGGACAGGCAGCTTATCCGTCGAGCACAGTCTCGTCGGCGATACGACGGGATTAACGATCCCTCCCGCCACGAATATTCTAGACCAGGACCCGCTGCTGGGACCGCTGGCTGGTGGCGGACTGACAGAGACGCACTCCCCGCTTCCCGGTAGTCCCGTCATCGACGCGGGGGACCCGGCGATTGTCTCGCCACCGGCTCATGATCAGCGCGGCGCGCCCTTCGTCCGTATCGCAGATGGCGATGGTGTAGGTGGAGCAGTGATCGACATCGGTGCGCATGAAGTGCAAGGCATCCAAAGTTCCGATTTCGATATGGATGGTGATGTCGACGGCCAAGATTTTCTCGCATGGCAGCGCGGCTTCGGCATTGCGGATGCCACTGCCACCGACGGAGATGCCGACGACGACAGCGACGTGGACAGCCACGATCTGGCTGTTTGGCGACAACAGTACGGCGCGGCCCCGCCAAGACTGGGAACCGCCACTTCGCCCGCCGACGCGCTGGATGCGGTGTTGGGCATCGAGTTCGGCGATTCCGAGTCAGACGAGAGCGACGGCGTGGCGCTTCAGCCTGTCGTACTTGCGGATGAGACGGCTCGAGACCAGGTATTCGCACGGAGCATCTCCGCCTCGTCAGCGCATGCGACGGTCGCCCACGAGGTCGAGCGGGAACGTGCTAGCAAGCGAGCGGCGGCTGAGTGGTCGCTCGCTAAGGATGCGATCGCAAGCCAACTCTGAGCCAGGTGATCAGCCGCGACAGAAGTGCTAGCATCAGCTGCGTTGAACCAGTTCTCATGGGTCACCTGGCTGCAGTGCCAACGAAGGAATTGCCGTCAACACGCTCGACGTAACTCCCGGTTCGCCCGCCTCTGCGAGCTGACGTTGACCGCGTTTGCCGATGCACTAAAATCTTACCTCCCTTAACTTTATTGCCTTCCGTCCCGCTCCCCGCCCGCCGATGACGACCTTGATGACCGAGCCTTCGAGCAATCAGGACCACGAACCCTCCGCCCTGGAAGCCGCCCGCCGTGAGAAAATGAAGCGGCTCGTCGATCTGGGCATCGACCCCTGGGGCCAACGGTTTGACGATCGCACGCTCATCGGCGATATCCGCGCCCGCGCAGGCGAAGTCGTCTATCAAGTTGACGGCAAGGACATTCCGCTGCCCGACTTTGACAACGCCCCCGAAGATTTCAACTTCCGCCAGTGGAAGGCCGACCAGGGTGAAGGAGAGATGATTGGGCCTAAGTTCCGCGCTGCTGGAAGGATCATGCTCCAGCGCGGCCAGGGCAAGATGAAGTTCATCAACATTCGAGACTTAACTGGCGATATCCAGTTGATGATCGGCAAAAAACAGGTTGGCGACGATTGGGCAGTCGTCGAGCAGCTCGACCTGGGCGACATCATAGGTGTTGAGGGCGATCTTGGGCGAACAAATACAGGCGAGTTGTCCATTTTCGCAGAGCGGATCTATTTCCTCACAAAGTCCATCGAGACGCCGCCAGACAAGCACTCGGGACTGCAGGACGCTGAACTTCGCCAACGGCAGCGCTACCTCGACCTGATCCACACCGACGGCATGCTGCCGCGATTTCTCGATCGCACCAAGATCGTGCGTTCGATTCGCGAAACGCTCAACGCACAGCAGTTCGTCGAAGTCGAAGGACCCACGCTTCACAGCATTGCCGGCGGGGCCGCCGCTCGGCCGTTCCAGACGCACCACAACGCCCTAGACATCGAGCTCACGCTGCGGATCGCTCTGGAATTACACCTCAAGAGGCTGATGGTCGGTGGCATCGAACGCGTTTACGAACTGGGTCGCGTCTATCGCAACGAGGGTATCGATCAGACGCACAACCCCGAGTTCACGATGCTCGAGGTCTATCAGGCGTACGGTGACTATCGCTCGATGATGGATCTTACCGAGGCGTGCATTTGCAATGCGATTCTCGCGATGCGCGAGGGGCCAGGAGGCAGGGGGCAGGCAGCGGGGAACGAACCGTATCTTCTGGACTGGGCAGGCAAGCAGATTGATTTCACGCCACCGTTCCAAAGAGCAACCTACGACGAGTTGTTCCGAGAGCACGCCGGTGTGGACCCATCCGACGAGGCGGCGATTTCGGAACTGGCCAAGTCGCTGCACATCGACACCGCTGGACGGCATCCCGACGTTATCAAGAACGACGTGTTCGAGGAAAAGGTGGAGGATGCGCTGATCGGTCCGATCTTCGTGATGGACTACCCCAGCAGCATCTGCCCGCTCACCAAGCGCAAGCGTGACAATCCGGCGATCGCCGAACGCTTCGAACTGTTCGTCCACGGGATGGAACTGGCTAACGCCTACACCGAGCTGAACGACCCCGACCTGCAGGAAGAACTGTTCAAAACGCAACTGGCCGGCCTCGACGAGGAAGAATCGATGGCCAAGATGGACCATGACTTCATCCGCGCGCTGCGTTACGGTATGCCACCGGCGGGCGGACTAGGCATCGGCATCGATCGACTCGTCATGCTGCTGACCGACACTCAATCAATTCGCGACGTGATTTTGTTTCCGCTGCTCAGGCCGGAGAAATCGTAGGAAGCGACTAGCTTTCAGCGATTCAGCTGTTAGCCCAACTCCCAAGGACGGGACCATGTACAAACTTCTGCTTTGCTGGCGTTATCTTCGCACTCGCTATATCGCGCTGATCTGCATCGTTAGCATCATGCTCGGCGTGGCCACGCTCATTGTGACCAATGCGGTGATGGCTGGTTTCTCGGAAGAGATGCAAGTCCGTATGAAGGGCATGATGGGCGATGTGATCATCGAAGCGCGCTCGATGAATGGTGCTTTCGACGCGGAGAGCAAGATTGCCCGCATCAAACACTTACTCGGCGATTCGCTGGTCGGAATCACCCCGACCGTCCGCGTACCGGCGATTCTCTCCACGGAGACCGAGCAGGGTAGCGTCACCCAACAGATCATGCTGGTTGGCATCGACGAGCAGACGTACTGCGATGTGAGCATCTTCGGCGAGTACCTCCAACACCCGCAAAACCGCGAGCAGCTCAACTTTCAGCTGAAGGAAGGCGGCTACGATGTCTACGATCACACGGCCAGCTCGCCCGCAGAAGCCAAGCCGCGCACGGACATGAAAGACGCTGGATGGCATCGTCGGCGCAAGTACGCTGCATTCAAGAAACGGCAAGAGCGCTATCTGCAGGCACAGAACGCCACACCAGCTAATGCGGGCGATCCGTTCGCCGACGCGCTTCGAGCCAACGGAGAAACGGAAGGTCGCGACTTTGACCCCGCCGTCGAGCAGCACACCGGCATTGTGCTTGGCTTCGGCCTGGCAAGCTGGCGAGATTCCAATGGTGCCGATCACTTCCGTACGCTGCCAGGGCTCGACGTGGCGGTGAGTTTTCCCAATGCCGCACTCCCACCCAAGGCGATCAGCGAAAACTACACCGTCGTCGATCTGTACGAGAGCGGATTGGGCGAGTTTGATTCAAATATCGCGTTTGCGCCTCTCCGAGCATTGCAAACGAGTCGCGGACTGGTTGATCCGACAACGGGTGTGGCCCGATTTAATGCGATCATGCTTAAGTTGCAGGACGAGGTCGACGCGATCGAAGTGCGCAACGCGCTGCGAACTGAGTTCTCCAGCCAACTGTTTCGCGTCAGCACGTGGCGCGACCAGCAGAACTCGCTGCTGCAGGCGATTCAGATGGAAACCGTGCTGCTCAATCTGTTGCTGTTCATGATAATCGCCGTAGCAGGCTTTGGCATCTTCGCGATTTTCTTGATGATCGTGGTCGAGAAGACTCGCGACATCGGCATCCTCAAATCTCTCGGCGCATCGAGTCGAGGCGTGATGGGAATCTTCCTCAGCTATGGTTTGACGTTAGGCTTGGTCGGTGCGACCGCTGGACTGGCCCTGGGGATCCTCCTTGAGCGGAATATCAATACCGTCAAGGACTGGGTCGCTTGGGTGACTGGGCAGCCGATTTTTGATCCTTCGGTCTATTTCTTTCACGAGATTCCCACGCTTGTTAATCCGTTGGCCGTCGTCTGGATTTGCGTCGGTGCGATTGCGATCGCGGTGCTCTCGAGCATCTTCCCCGCTTGGCGTGCTTCTCGCCTCCATCCCGTAAGGGCACTTCGCTATGAGTAATTTGCAGACCGCTCCCTGGACGTCACCCGCACCGGTCGCGCAACCGACGCCGCTGAAGTTGCACGCCAAGGAGCAACTGGCCGCTCACGACTTGTTCAAGAGCTACCAAAAGGGATCGCTGGGGATCCCCGTGTTGCAAGGCATCAACATGTCGGTGTACGAGGGTGAGTTTCTCTCGATCGTTGGCCAGAGCGGATGCGGTAAGAGCACCTTGCTACATCTGTTGGGCACACTCGACCAACCCGATGCCGGTGAGGTGCACTTCGACGGGCATCGAATCGATAATCTACCGGCACGCAGTCGCGACGTGCTGCGAAATCGCTACTTCGGCATGATCTTTCAGTTCTATCACTTGCTGCCTGAGCTGACGACGTTGCAAAATGTGCTCGCCCCCGCACTGATCGCCGAGAGCACATTCGGCTACTGGCGTCGGCGGGGTGATTATCAACGGCGTGCGATGGAACTGCTGGAGTTGGTCGGACTGAGCGAGCGGGCGAAGCACAAGCCTAGTGAACTCTCTGGGGGCGAAATGCAACGGGCGGCGATCGCTCGGGCACTGTTACTAGAGCCAAAAGTACTGTTGGCCGACGAGCCGACCGGAAATCTAGACCGCGCCACGGGTGAGCAAATCATGGCAGTGCTGCGTGAGTTGAACCGCGAGCAAAAGCTCACTATAGTCATGGTGACGCACGACGGCTGGATTTCGCAGCAAGCCGATCGCGAAGTACGCTTGGTCGAGGGTCGGATTGTAGCTGCGTGACTTCGCCGCGAACCCATCTAGCTGTTTTGCTGTCGAGAATACCATCACGGAGCCGCTACCGTGAGGGAACGCTCTGGATGTAATCTTCCGCGATCCCTCGCGGTCGCGGCTCGACTTTCCCCTCTTTGCACGTCTCAAGAAAACACGACTACATGTCTCGCCAAGTCTACATCAACGGGCAACTCTTCCCGCAAGAAGAGGCCACCATCAGCGTGTTTGATCATGGATTGCTGTACGGCGACGGCGTTTTTGAGGGACTGCGTGCCTACGGGGGAAAGATATTTCGCTTAGAGCAGCATGTGCGTAGGCTCTACGAATCGGCCAAGGCGATCTGCCTGGAGATTCCGCTGTCAGAAACCGAAATGTGTCAGGCGCACAACGAGACGATTGCCGCCAACGACATTCAGGACGGCTACATCCGTTCGATCGTCACGCGAGGCGCTGGCACCCTCGGACTCGACCCCAACCGCTGCAGCAATCCGCAAGTGATTATCATCGCGGATGCGATCACCCTGTACCCCGACGAACTCTACGAAAAGGGTCTGGAGATCATCACGGCTAGCACCATTCGTAATCATCCGGCGGCGCTCAGTCCGCGCATCAAATCGCTCAATTACCTGAACAACATCCTGGCCAAGATGGAAGGCCTGCAAGCGGGATGTATCGAAGCGTTGATGCTGAATCACAAAGGTGAAATTGCCGAATGCACGGGCGATAACATCTTTCTGGTGCGGGATGGCGTACTGATGACCCCGCCGATGGACGCAGGCATTCTGGGCGGCGTCACTCGCGATGCGGTGGTCGAGCTCGCCGCTGAGGCGGGCATCGAAGTGCAAAAAGTGACGCTCACGCGCCACGATCTTTTCATTGCCGATGAGTGCTTCCTGACCGGCACCGCCGCTGAAGTGATCCCGGTCGTGAAAGTCGACGACCGCACCATTGGTAGCGGAAAACCAGGCCCCGTGACGCTCGATCTGAAAGAGCGTTTTCACAAGCTGACGCGGTCCTAAACTCGCTACGACCGAAACGATCGGCCATACCGGTGGTCTTGCGCAGTGACTCCGGAAAATGCACTAGACTTGCGTTGAGTGAGTTGCATTTTCACTTTCCACACCAGCAGGAGTCGAGCGATGGGAGCCGAACCTTACGATTACTTCGTAGCCTATGAAGAAGACGTCCAGGCGGCACTGGAAAAGCTGCGAGCCGAGGTGTTCGCTAGCGGCGAGTACCGCGGCGCTGAGTACGGTCCTGCCTCTCCGGAGGAAGCGCTTGAAATGATGGATGCCGACGGTACCGGATCGATACTCGACATTGAGCAGATCACGTCGACGCCCGATTTCTGCTGTGCCGCCCCGTTTACAAGTGACGAACTCGAGGAGTACTTCGGCACTGAGCGACCGACGCGAGAAGACCTCGACATCGGTGACATGTTCTGGGACGAACTAGAGCGTGGACAGGCACGCTACATGACGGTCTACGAAAACGATTCGCCCAAAGAGCTCTACTTCGTCGGCTACTCGTTCGATTGACGAGTGCGTCCAGCGATAATTGCAAGCACAGAAACGCGGCTTAGTCACTTCGACTGGCCGCGTACTACGTCCTTTTCGCTGCGGCTCGCCAAGAAGTCTTTGTTGTCGACCTTCTCGAAGCTCGCCAGGTAGTTGCGAACTTCTTCGACCTGAGCTCGGTCCTCGCGTGACAGACGCCACGAAAACAAATGCGTCGCGCGCAAGGGGCTTCCCTTCGAGTCGATCTTGCGGCGGATTTCGACCGGGACGACACCGTGCTTTTCGAGTGCGGCGTTCAGCGCCAGTCGGGGCCCGGGAGGTGGCGCGCCGTGCATCATCACGTTGAGCCGTGAGTACCAATCCACGAATTTGCGATACTCCTTGAGTGTCGCCTGATCTTCGGCGGGGATTGTGGCGACCGTGTAGTTCCATTGTTCGCTATCGAGCGTGAGTTGCCCCGTGCCTGCGTCGAACGACTCTTTGAAGTCAGGCTCGGCCGAGAACTTGAGCATCTCGTCTTCTTGCTCCTTAGCCCACTTGGTCAGCTTGTCCATCAGTCCTTCGATTCTGGTGGTCGAGACCTCGGTGCGGCGTTTCGACTGCAAATCAAGCAGGATGAACTGCCCTTCGCGCGTTTCGCTCGGCAGGCGAAATACGGCGACCTCCTCACGTTCTTTGGAGAAATCGTAGACCGTCCCGGAATCGAATAGCGTGACCGTGTGACTGAGCGACTCACTTTCACTGCCTTCGTACACATCGGTTTCGATGCGTAGCTCGCCCGCGTTGATCGGGGCAACGAAACCAATTGAGAGCATCGTGAGGATTGTCGGCAGAGGGCGGAGAACGGACATGGCACAGGATTCCTAGACCGGGTGTGCGGAGTAGCTTTCGGGAGGCTGAGAATACGTGCAGCGGTCAGACGTGTAAATGTCGGTTCTATCGCTGCTAGCAACCGGGGTCGCTAGCAGGTTGGCTACCGAGCTGGCTGCGACTGGTCGCGAGCTATTCCACCTGCCAATCGTCCAGGTGAATCTCCACCGAGACGCGTCCCTGCCAGTTGTTGATCACCGGGCGAAAGGCGATCGACAGCGTGCCGTCGACTTGGGCGAGTTCTTCCTCCCAATCGCCACCTCCGAATGCAACGGCACGCATCTTAACGCCGTGCTGGTCGAACACCACCGACAGGTGCCGCCCGGTGGAGCCCATGCGCTTGGGAACGCCGGCCAACCGCACTGCGCTCGTGCAAAGCACCGGACGAGAATTGCCATGACCGAATGGCGCCAGACTCTCGATTTGCTCCACCGTCTGACGCGTGAGCATCTGCAGGGTCGCCTCGCCATCAATGAGCAACTCGGCAATGCGATTCGCCTGAGATAACTGCTCGGCAGCAACTGCGCAAAAGGCGTCGCGAAACGCGTCGACCTGCTCCGGACGCACGCGGCAGCCTGCGGCAGCGGCATGGCCACCGTGACTTTCTAAAAACTTACTACAGCGGGCAAAGGCCGTGTGCAAGTCGAAACCAGGCACACTGCGAGCCGAACCTATCCCCGGCTTCACGCCCAGCGGATCTCCCGCGATCACCACGACTGGCCGATGATACTTTTCTGCCAGACGGCCCGCGACGATGCCGATGACACCCGCGTGCCAATCGGTATCCGCGAGCACGAAGGCCGGCGCGTTTTCGTACTCGGGAGTCGCCTTGATTTGTTTGGTGGCGGAACGCATGATACTGCGCTCCAACGACTGCCGTTGTTGGTTGAGTTCGTCTAGATACTTCGCAATCGTGTCGGCCCGCTCCGTACTCTCGGTCGTGAGCAGTTCTATGGCGATCTCGGCCTGGCCCAACCGCCCCGCGGCATTGAGTCTTGGTCCGATCGTGAAGCCGAGATCTTCGCCCTCCAAACGTGACTTACCAATGAGCTTCGTCGCGCGTAGCAGAGCCGCGATGCCAACGGTTGGCTGGGCCTTAAGTGCGTCGAGGCCGTAACGGACGAGAATTCGGTTCTCGTCGAGTAGCGGCACGACGTCGCAGACGGTGCCGATCGCCGCCAGCCCGACGGATTGCAGCAAGAAATTTCGCAACCGCTCAGTAACGCGTTGGCCCTCGCTGGCACACTGGCAAATGGCCCACGCCAACTTGAACGCTACGGCTGCCCCGCAAAGCCCTGGGAAAGGATAATCGCGGCCAGGCAGATTGGGATGGACAATTGCCGTTGCCTCGGGCAGCCGCTCGGCGAGTTGATGATGGTCGGTGATGATCAACTTGAGGCCGAGTTGCCGCGCTAGTGCTGCTTCCTCGACGCTGGCAACACCGCAATCGACGGTGACAACTACTTCCGTTCCTTGCTCAGTCAGTTGCTGAAGTGCCTCGGAGTTCAGGCTGTAGCCTTCGTCGATGCGATGAGGAACGTAATAGTCGACATTCGCGTCAAGCAACCGCAGGCAGCGCAGCAGGATGGCCGTCGCGGTCATGCCATCGGCGTCGTAGTCGCCGTAGATGGTGATCTTTTTCTGTGCCTGGACGGCTTCATAGATCGATTGAGCCGCATCTGCTGCGCCCGGCAATTCGCCCGGGTCGCGTAGGCCATTGAGCTTCGGGTCGAGAAACTGGCGCGCCTCGTCAGGGTTGTGAATTCCGCGCGAGAGCAACAGTTGGGCGACCACCGCGGGAATGCCGGCAGCACGCTGTAGCGTCGCGACGCTCTGGGGATCACAGGTCGCGATTCGCCAACGTTTGGCCATAGAGGGAGGCTAACACATAGGACCTGGGGATGAGAGGCTCAGATCCGTAGAAGTCGATTGGGGCCATTCATCCCTAAATCCCGGCCCCTGTGTCCTTCGTCCACCGCTTGATTCTTAGTCCGCCTACTTTTTCTTTTCCGTGTGCATCGTGTGCTTGCGGAGCCGTGGCGAGTACTTCAGCAGCTTGAGCTTCTCCCCACCCACTTTGCGACGAATCGTGTAGTTGTAATCGCCCGTTTCCTCGCACACGAGGAACACGGATTCGACCTTCTTTTTCTTTTTTCCGCCGGATTTCTTTGCCATTTTGAACGCTCGGTTTAGAAAATACTGAGGTTATCGATATACGTTCTGGCGCGATTGCCAGGATTGTTCAAGTCACTCGCAGCCCCACCCCAGCCTAGCGAGTCCTGGATTTTAAGGCTTTTCCTCGCTTCGATCTAGTGGTGAAAATCGCACCTGGATTCTGCATGAGGGGTTATACTTGAATTTGAGCATTAGGTAGGAGATTAGAGGCCTCCGTCCGGGAACCTGATGTCTCGTATCTTTCGAGTTCTCATCGCTCATCCGGAGCAGTTGGGGGCTCGGGAGGAACTGCGGAAGAGAGTACGTGAATTCCTTACCAGCAGACAATCCGCCGCTGTTTTCAGAGCCCCCTCAGGATTTGCCACGGATCGCGGCTGATGCTGGAGACGCCGCTGCCGACCCCGAATCATCCGATTCGGCTTCATCGGAGTCTCAGTTGCCGCGACGTAGCTCGCTCAGCGAGCCCATCTCACTGCTCGCCAGCGCGGCAATCCATGTCCTTGTGTTGCTGGTACTCTCGTTGTGGCTGTTTCCGCTCCCAGGCAAGAGGCTCGATTTGGGGCTGGCTGGTGCGTTCAGTGAAGAATCCGAATTGTTGGAGCTGGACGTCAACGAATTAGATTCGTCTGGCGGCGAGTTGACGATGGACCAGGAGATCGCCATCGACTTGCCCACGACAGACAATCTCGCTGACACCAATGTTGTCACGCCTTCGGAACTTACATTGCCCCAGACAACCGCGCCGTCGAACGTGACGGCTAGCCTTACCGATGCGATCAGCCAACCGCTTGCTTCGCGCGGCGGTGGCCTGGACGGTCGAAAGGCCCAAAACCGTCGCAGCCTGGCGCTGTCGGGTGGCGGCACGGAAGCCAGCGAGGCCGCCGTCGAACGGGGACTCGCTTGGTTGGCTGCCCATCAGTTCGATGACGGCGGCTGGCGATTCGATCTGACGACCTGCCCACAGTGCGCCGGTGCCTGCCGAAACTCGGGCTTTCGCAGCTCAACCACCGATGCGACCGGGTTGGCATTGCTATGCTTTTTGGGAGCCGGGTACACGCACGAAGAAGGCCCCTATCAGAACGAAGTCTTGAAGGGTCTTTACTATCTGCAGGAAAAGATGCTGCTGAGCTCGATGGGCGGTGATCTTCGCGATCGGTCGGTCGTATCTGAATTGCAGGGCAACGTGCTGTTGATGCAGAAAAACGGCGACATGTATTCGCACGCCATCGCTACCCTCGCCCTCTGCGAGGCCTACGCGATGACCCGCGATAAGACGCTGGCAGACGCGGCTCAGAAGGCTACCGATTTTATCGTCAACGCCCAGCACGAGGCTGGTGGGTGGCGGTACGAGCCGGGCATGCCTGGCGATTTGTCGGTGACCGGTTGGCAACTGACCGCACTGAAGAGCGCTGTGCACGGTCGGCTGCAAGTACCACGCGAAGTGTGGTACCGAGCGATCGAGTTTCTCAACAGTGTGCAAGCATCCCGAGGCTCGCAGTACCGCTACAAAGCCAACGAGAATCCGCAACGAGTGATGTCCGTGGTCGGCCTGTTTTCACGAATGCTATTGGGCTGGCCACAAGACCATCGCCCGCTACGCAAAGGTGTGGCGCTGGTCGCCGACCAAGATCCGCGCGAGAATCACATGTACTTCAACTACTATGCCAGCCAAGTGTTGCGCCACCACGGCGGTAGTGGATGGGATCGCTGGAACCCGCGAATGCGGGATTACTTGGTTGATATGCAGAACACCCAGGGCCACGAAACTGGCAGCTGGTACTTCGACGAAGATTGGAGCAACCCCGGCGGTCGGCTCTACACAACGACGCTTTCGATCTTGACGCTCGAAGTGTACTACCGCTACATGCCCATGTATCAAGAAGAATTTCTCAAATGACGCGGCACTTGCCGCACATCTGTCGGGTAGCCTAATCCATCACACGGGGTCACGCGTCGCCAGCGGGAATCGTCATTCTCCATTGACAAAATTGGGGATGAGCCCGGCATCGACGTATTGGGGGCACCTACAACGCCTCAGAACGGACTCATCCCCGTCTCTATCATCCCCTTCGACGATAATTAGACGAGACAGGACGTCTAGATCTTTCTTGATAAAGTCTCTCCGGCAGAGGTAGACCGTCACTTGTAGAGATGCTCATGAGCCGTCTTTCCGCCTTCAGATTGCCGATTAGTTCAATCTCGGCAGCCTGGCGATCTGCGGGAGACCCATGGCTTTGCGCCCCGACCTCGCGGTCGGTTTGCCTTGAGCGAGATGCTCGTTTGGATAGGGGCAGCCTGACGTTCTCGCTGACGCGTTGGGAACGGAAAACTAGGCCGCTAATAAACAGGTAGGTCACGAAATGGGGCAGGTCAAACGCAAAGGCTGGAATAAAATGCGATTAAGCAGTTTAACTACCGGACGCACCAGTTCGACCCCTCGCCTGGGGGTTCCTAGCGCCATTGTGGTGCGCGTTGTTCCGCATAAGCCGCAAGTCCTTCCTGTGCGGCTTCCGTCGTGAAGGCAGTGGCACGCATCACTGCTCCCGACGTGAGTTGCGTTTCCAGCTGTTCGCCCACGGTTTCGTTGAGCAATCGCTTGCTGAGTTGGATCGCCTCGGGAGCACCTGCGGCACACTCGCGTGCAAGTTCCATCGCCCGCGCCCAAACTTTGTCGTGCGGGATCAGCTCGTGGAACAGTCCGATCTGATGCGATTCTTTCGCGTCAATTGTGGTTGAAGACAGGAGCAATCGCGCCGCCTGTCCACCACCGACTCGGAAACTCAACAGCGGGGCAGACACTCCCGCAACCAAGCCGTAACGGGGATCAGGCAAACCAAAACTCGCATTCTCAGCCGCGACGACCAGGTCACTTGCCAGCACCAGCCCCGCCCCTTCCGACAATGCCGCGCCGTTGACCGAAGCAATGATCGGCTTGGTAATCTCGAGCATTCTCAGCACTAAGTCGCGCCAAGCCGCCGCGTCCTCACCCCATTGCTGCTGCACAGCGAGTTCGTCTTCGTCGGATTGCATCTCGTGCCAGTCGAGCCCTTCCGAGAAAGTGTCAGCCGCCCCCGTCACGATGATCGCGCGGACCTTTTTCTCCAGGTACAAATCGTCGAGTGCTTCGCCGAGTTGCTGTACCATCAACCGCGTCATGCGATTTCCGTGATCAGGACGATTGATGATGATCGTACCGGCGCAGTCGGTCACTTTCACCTCAATGAGCTCACTCTGCATGTACATGAGACGTTATCTCCACTCATTCGCAGGACGCGTATCGACCGAAACCGCAATCGTATCGCGCGGGACCTCGCACGTGAACCGAGCAATTTCGCACTGCAACTCCGGCCACGCGCCGATCTCTGCAGTGCGTTCATCTTGCTGAAACGCGAGGTGGTTTCTGGCCGCAGCAACGAACTGTTCGCAGCGCTGCTTGTCTTCGCTGCGATAGCGCACTCTCCAGTGACGAGTCATCGAAGCGCGACCGATCGATTCGCTTTCGACTTCCGGCATCCGTTTGAGCACCTCAACATCAAGTGAAGAACCTTCTCCGGTGCCAAACTCAGCTTGCAGCTGCGTGACGACGTCGGTAGCTCGATTCGCACCTGCTGATTCCTCCAGTGCGACACAGAAGTCGGCAACATAGTTGGCCAGGTATTCGACCTGCAGCAACCAACATGCTGAAGCCGGTTCCCCCTGAATCTGCCGCCAGTCGAAATCTCCATTCCGCGTTGCATCATGGTGCTGGCCTGAGACGCGATAGCGGATATCGGCATGCGCCACCACGGATTCTCGCTCCGCCAGTGCCTCGAGCGACGTTCGATCGCTCGTACGTCTCCCCTCCTCGCGCTGAAAAGGCGAAATCCGCACGCCATGGTCGGGCTGGAAATCAACGACGTCTCCCGCGCAACTCGACGCAAACGCTAACTGTGCCAACGGATCCGCATCGTTCCACTCGAGCATCGTTGCACTAATCGCTGCGGCGAGCAGTGGAGCCGCCTGGTCGTAGCAACCCGTCACGATAAATCTCGAACCTTCGTCTAGCGCCGTCTGGATCGGCCCGCCGCCTAGTTCGACGTGAGCCGATAGCAAGGGCCGCGTCAGTTCTTGCAGTCTTTGCCCACTGCTGACGTCTCGCAGGGGCACGTCTGCGGCGAACAACTCCTCGAGGCAGTCCAGCTGATTGTCGCCACGAATCGCCGTGATGGGCAGTTCCGCGTTACCGTGTTCGCACAGGTAGTTGGCCACGGCTTCGACACATCCCGTGGTGTCGCCACCTCCGGCGTTGGTGACTAGCCTCAGCTGGGGATCGAGGTACAGCGGCTTGCGTAGCTGCTGAAGCTGCTTCAGCAATCCTGCCGCGTAGCCCGCTCTCGAATGGTCGCCCTGAGCGATTACCGCAGGCCAGCGGTAGTCCAGCTGCAACACATCAAGCTCTGCGTGCTCCGCCAACCTATCGAGGGTCGGGTTGTAACAGTCGTAGGCGGAGACAACACGGGCGAATCGCATGACTGGGCTAATGCTGCGTTGGTTGGTGGATGGGATTGTGAGGCTTACAAGTGGTTTCGCATCAACTGGCAAGCGTCACCATCGTGGCCTTTTCTGAACCTGCTGAGTGTTCGGTGTTGTTTTTATTCCTCATCTGTCACTTCCGTTGCCCATGTGCCGCAATCTGGGAATCTTCGTAAACCCATGTGAACATGAAACTTACCGCTTGCAAAGACCCTCCGGCGAGCTTCCCGGCATAACCTCTGCAATGAACTCACGCCGAGCGAAGCCACCCCCCAATCTCGATCCACGTGCTTTGGGCCTTGTGGATTTCTAGGAGTCGTCGAAGCACTCGGAGGAAACAGCCATGTCACGTCGAATCAGCAAAAAGACCCCCATCAACGGAAAAACGGAGACCAATGGCAAGTCCACCGATAGCAAGGCACCAGCGCGACCACTGAATCGACTGGCATCGTCTGACGACGTGGCGGATGACGCGGTCGAGGAATCCGATTCCAGCGAACACGAATCCGCAGCTATCGACGATCCGGTACGCATGTACCTTATGCAGATGGGCGAGATTCCGATGCTGTCTCGGGATATGGAGGTCACCTCCGCCAAACGCATCGAAGCCACGCGAACGCGGTTTCGTCGCACGATGCTGTGCAACGATTTCGTGTTGCACGGAGCGGTTGAGCTGCTGCAAAAGGTCGTCGACGGAAATCTGCGTCTCGATCGCACGATCGAAATCTCGGTGACCAACACAGCCGAGAAGAAGCGTGCCCTCAAGCGGATTACGCCCAACCTGGTAACCATTCGCCACCTGCTCGGGCAAAACCAGACTGACTTTCGTATTGCCGTCAGTTTGCAGGCGACCCAGGCACTGAAGAAACAAGCGTGGCGCAGAATGATCAGCCGCCGCAACAAGGCTGTGCGTCTGGTGGAGGAATTGAATCTCCGTCTGCAGCGTTTGCTGCCACTGATGGAGCAACTCCACGAAATCTCCGCACGAATGACGACGGTAAAAGAACAACTGGCCAAACCCGAGCAGCTGTTGCACTCGGGTTTGCAGCACGAGTTCACCGAAGAGCTCCGCTACCTGATGCGAATCACCCTGGAAACGCCGCTGACACTGGCTCGATTGACGGAGCGCACCAACCAACGCAAACGGAAGTACGACCTAGCCAAGCGTGATCTCTCGGCCGCGAACCTTCGACTGGTCGTATCGATCGCTAAGCGTTACCGCAATCGTGGCATGAGCTTCTTGGACCTCATCCAGGAAGGCAACACAGGGCTGATGCGTGCGGTCGACAAATTCGAGCACGCTCGTGGTTACAAGTTCTCGACCTATGCGACCTGGTGGATTCGTCAGGCGATTACCCGGGCGATTGCCGATCAGAGCCGCACCATTCGTTTGCCCGTGCACATGATTGACACGATGAGCAAGATTCGCTCCGTAACGGCAGACTTCGTGCAGGAATTCGGTCGCGAGCCAAACCCCGAAGAAATCGCCGAACGAGCCGGGTTGTCGGTCGAAGATGCCAAGTGCGTCTACAAGATGACTCGTCAGCCGCTGTCGCTCGATCAGCCGGTTGGGGATCACGAAGACAACTACTTCGGTGAGTTCCTCGAAGAACAAAGCGAAGACGATCCGCTTTACGATGCCAACCTGGAAGCTCTCAAGAAACGATTGGAAGAAGTGATGACCGATCTCTCCTATCGCGAACGGGAAATCCTCCGCCTGCGGTACGGACTCGCCGACGGCTACACCTACACGCTCGAGGAAGTCGGCAAGATCTTCTCGGTCACACGAGAACGCGTTCGCCAGATCGAATCGAAGGCAGTGCGAAAACTCCAATCGCCCTACCGTTCGCGCTCGCTGACCGGTTTTCTCGACGGTGCCGAGCCGGTTCAACTCGATACGAACTAACGACAACTCATTGACTGCAGTTTCCCTCTGTAGTGGCCCCGGCGCATTTCCCCCCGCCGGGGCCTTTTTTGTTCTGTGATACGCATTCTGACATTGCCCCTCCGTTGGGGTTTCCGTCCACGCAAAAAGCGCACGAACAACGTCGTCGTGTCCGAATATTGTCGACCTCGGGCACTGCTTCCATGCAGCTAGTCCTTTCACCGTAAGGCCTTGCGCGAACGGCTTGCGTACAAGCAGCCCGAATATTAAGAAAACCGACGCTAAAAGTGTCCTAGAATTCCCTCCCCATGCATACGCAAATCACTGCAGGCAAACAATTTGCGCACGGAACGATTGATTCCTAAAAGTCGCAAACGTGCGTTGTTTGAGTTGTCAAAGAACATTCGGCATAGTTTGATGCCAGGACCAGTGTACCCGAAGTGCTGGCCCATTTTCAGCAACTGTTTTTGGGGCAGTTGAGCGCATGCGGAGGCGGCCGCGCCTGCCGATGACTATGCAGGTGTGGTATTTCCACCTTTGCTCTTGGTATCTCAACGGCGAGGCTAAGAAGTTAGAGCACACCGCCGCTACTTGCTACAATGTCCGCAAAGGCATTTGCCTTCCTCAGATAACGAAGCGTCGTTTGATTGGGCCCCGCCAATATCACCACATAGCTGAGGCTGACATGGATGCATCAGAGAAAAAGGCCATTGGACTTAACACCACTTCCTGGCCGGCACTCTGTGTAGTTCTAGGATGCCTTCTGATTCTCATTTATGCCGCATGGTCGATGTGGGGGCGATCACTCTTCACGTTGAACTACTACCGAGCAGCAAGCGTTTCAGATTCACGGTCGGGTTTGCATGCAGAAGATGAGCTCGTTCGACTAGCTGCCGCACGAGGGTTGGGAAGAAAAGGAAGATCTGCATCTAACGCAATTCCCGATTTAATTGTCCTGTTAGACACCGATTCACCTAGGGTTGCATCAGCCGCTGCATGGGCTCTTGGTCACATTCTGTCGTCTGAGGCGCGCTACACAGATTCGCAAAGATCGGAAGCTATGACATCCCTAACAAGTGCTCTTGGAAACCAAGACGTGGAGGTTCGTCGTTATGCGGCATACGCGATGTCATTGAATCCATCTATAGCGCGGAGGGCAATCCCACAGTTGACAGCATTGCTTGAGGACCCGAATGCGGCATATGTGGCGGCGCGAGCACTGGGTGAAATTGGCCCGGAAGCCATACATACCACGCCAAATCTAGTAGCACTTTTGGATAGTTCAAATCCTGGCCATAGGGCCGAAGCCGCTGTCGCCCTCTCTAAGCTACAACCACTTCCCAAAGATGTTGTCACGGCCATCATGGAGTTGCTGGAAGATGATGTTGACTTCGTGCGTAGTTCTGCGGCGAGAGCACTGGACAACATTTCGTGGGCAACGGTAAAACCTTGAGACTCATTCAACAACCTGCTCGCATCACTTCTAATCACCATCTGACTGGGTCGTTACCGGTCCAATGTACTCGGAAGCGATGACGAGATTATCGAAGTAGACGACGTTCAAAGGGTTTTCCGTCCAGCGATCGGTTACATAGCTCTCCAGTGTGAGGGCATTGGCTTGCAGGGCTTCGTCGGTTCGCCAATTGATGCCCTGCCAATGTCCGCGCAGTTGGCCATCGATCCAGTAGGCTTGCTCTCCGTTGGGCTGACCTGGTGTGTTGTGTCGGAGCATGAACTCGCAGCAGATCCATCGGTCTTTGGGAATGCCCGCCTGCTGCTCCGGCCGAAAGGCGTTTCCCCAGTAACGACCATCCGGGCTGGCCGTCATTTCATGCCAGTAGCTGTAGAAGTTCCAGCGTCCGGGAGCAGGCCATTTTCGCCAGTTGCCCCACGGTTCGAGCGCCGTTGAAAAACGCTGGTCCCCCTGCGGCCGGTCCCCGGCACCGCCGAAGCCACTCCAGCGGTCCTTGCCCGTCAAACTTCGGTTGGCCCGCAGCGTGACGAAATGGTGGACGTAGTCACAGTCGCTGACGAAGCGCGTGTAGAAACGGACAAACACCTGTGGCGACGACGGAAACCACTTCGTCAAACCGCCTCCAGTGTCCTGACCGAGATGGGCGGACACCTTTAGCGACTGAGATCCAACTGGAGCGGAGTCGTCGTCGAAGGTGGCGAGGGAAAGCACATTTCCATTCGGATTGCGGGCTTCGTCCCATCGCGCACCAAGTTGCCCAGACTCAAAGTCATCAACAAAGATGATCGCAGGTTGCTGGGTCTCAAGATTCGTGGCAGCCGCATCGGCCGCCAGCCCCGCACCGCTGGGAAGGGTCGATTTGCCAAGCTCGACGGCCACCGGCTCGGCACCGACCGAGAGGCAGCAGATCGTGAGTATCGACGCGAATGTGGCCCGCATAGCCACCAGATCGCATCGCTGAAGGGTCCTGTTGTGGGATCTCATACTCATCCTGGAGGCTCCGTGTAGCCCGCGTTGATCCATTTCAAAATAAGTGCCGAGCCCACGACCAATCCTGTAGGACGGTCCCATTGGGCCGTCCGTTCAAAAGAGGCTTCGATTCGGACGGCCCAATGGGACCGTCCTACGTTTTGGGGGAAGTTCCAAGCTCATTTTACCCGAGCCTACGTGTCGCGACATCAGCTCGTGGCCAAAAGCACGGCCCCCATCGCAAGCCCGCAGAAACAATTCAGAAAAACTCCTCAAAGATGCAATGAATCGCTCTTCTCCCGACATTTGGTGGGGAGAAAGCGTTTGTGAACCTGATTTCGCAACATTGTTGAGTAGTTCGCTCTTCCACGGTATGTGACGGAAGACTGTCAGTGCTTCATCCATTCGGAAAGGATCTTGGTCTAATGCGCGTCTATCTGCTTATCAGCTTGTTTGTCGTGTCCTGCGTCCCCACGAGCTACGCCAACGATTACCAGGAATCGATTGATGGTGATCTATCGGGTGACCCGCTGAATCCGACCGCTGTGTCTCTGGACGTGGGAATCAACACGGTAACCGGGAGAGTGAGTGCTCCTGATGACACCCGCGACTACTTCACATTTAGCATTGGGGCCGGTCAGGAGCTCACCGAGTTATTCCTGCTCGAATACACGGATCTGGACACCGGCGGCACTGGCAATCGTGGTTTCATTCACCTTGATGATGGCTCGCAGAGTGTGATTCCTGGCCCAACGACGGCACTGGAGTTTCTCGGCGGGTCTCATCTTGATCGAGCTACCTTCCCTTCCCCAAGTGACGATGTGCTGCAGGCTTTAGCGGCAGCCCCGCAAGGTGGCGTTGGCTTCACGACCCCGCTTGGGCCGGGTGACTACACGATCAACGTCCAGCAGACGGGCCCCCAGTCAACCGGATACTCCTTGGCGCTCAACGTCGTGCCGGAACCGAGCGGTGTGATGCTCTTTGCTGCGGCCGCTCTCGGTTTGGTCGTGCAGCGATCTCGCTCTACCGACCGGCGTTAGGCTATCGCTCCCCAAGTCGGCAGCTCGAAGACCAGTCAGTTTTTATGTGTTTGATTTTTTGAAGGAGACGGTGATGTTGCAACGGTTGTTGTTCTCTCTTGGCACAGTCATGATGCTGTCGGCGACGGCGTCCGCGGAAATTTCTTTGGGTTCGATAGACACCTTTGACAGCGACAACGAAGGCTGGCGCGTCGGCGACGCTGGGGTCGCCCCGACGTTCAACGGTGACAATAGTTTCGACGGGCAACCGGGTTTTCTACGCCACTTCTCGGACGGCGGTGGTCCCAACGGCAAGTGGATCATGTGGTCGCTGGAGTCCGACTGGACGGGGGACTACGTGGATGCCGGCGTTACCGGGATTTCGCTCTGGGCAGACGGGCGCACGGGCGACGATCTACCGTTCTGGCTCGGCTTCAATGGGCCGGGCGGTTGGTTCTTCACGCCAGCGCAGACCATCACCACGGCAGACGACTGGGAGCGATTTGTGTTCGACGTCTCGCCGGAGAGTTTGATCTATTCCGCAGACAGTGGCGGTACGGGCAATGCCGTAGATACGATGAGCGAAGTGAGTCGTTTCGAGGTTTTTGCCGGTCCTGGGCCAGTCAGCTTCGCCAGTCGTGGCGATCTGCTGCGTGCAGGCAACTCGAACAACGTGGTTTGGCTAGACAATATCGCCGCGATTCCAGAACCTTCCACCGCTGTCCTTGGCGGACTGACGATGACAATACTGCTCACGCGAAATCGTAGTAGAACTCGCGATTGACGATTGGCAAACGAGTGTTCGAGGGGCACCGGGCGCCCTCCCGTTAGTCGGGTGGGCGTTTTTTCGTGCAAACTAGACCGATCACGTAACGGTTAGTCGGCTGTGAACCTCAACCTTGCTACGAATGCTCGGAAGACAATTGCCTCGTAATTGTCCCGTGCGGCTCAGCCGGCACGTAGTGAGAAGCACTCGATTTCCAGGCGCATCAATTCTGCTGCCAGGTTGGCGGCCGAGGAGGGGCGGCGTAGGGGATCCTTAGCCAACAGACGGTGAACGAGCGAGGCCACCGGCTTGGGTAGTGTGGGGACGGCGCGACGCACGCACTCAGGCTTCGTCTCGCGATGTAGACGCAAGAGTTCTTCGGGGGCGCTCGCATGAAACGGAAGTTTGCCCGTAATCAGCTCGTAGAGCGTCACCCCCAGACTGTAAAGATCGCTGGAAACGTCCGAGGCAAGCGACGACGTGACGACTTCCGGGGCGATGTAGTTGAGCGTGCCGATGATCGGCCGCGACGACCAATGCTGCGCCTCGGACGCGGAGTGGGCGAAGCCGTAATCAATCAACGTGGCGTGTCCATCGGCGGACACAAGGATGTTGCTCGGCTTAACGTCAGCGTGAATCATGTGTGCCGACTCGTGCAGGACGGCGAGCGCCTCGGCGACCTGCCTCACGATCCACAGCGAAACGGGCAAGGGCAAACGCTTTCCCTGAGCCAGCACTTCAGCCAGCGAGCTGCCGGCAAGGTACGGCGAAACAAAGTAAAACGGCGCTTGCTGGACGCTGGCCGACAGTACGGGCAACAGATGGGGATGCGAGAGCTTCTTGCCAATCCACGCGGCTCGTCGTTGCATCTCGATCGCCTGGGTATCGCGCCACCACTCTCGGCGTAACACCTTCAGCACGTAATTAGCCGGCTGACCGTCGGGCGAGTCCGCGGGACGCGCAAGGTAGACGCGTGCCAGGTCGCTTTCGTTGAGCAGTCGCACGAGTTGCCAGGGTCCAATGCGACCCACGGCGTTGTGGCGGTCGGAAGCTTGCGTCGCGGCGAAGTTTGCGCGCACAGGCGCGGTAGGCTCTACTGTTGCCATGCGTTGAAAGTGAGTTTGGGTCGAAGAGCTGCGGGGTCTGCCAGCCGAATGGGTTGGACTAGAAAGTTGATCGACCGTGAATCGCTCGCTTCTGCACGACGATTCCGCAAGTTTGGGCAAGCTGTTTGACCCGCGTGAGAAGCTGGGAAAGCGGTGGCAGGTTTGCCGTCAGCTCCCGAGATATTTTGCCAGCACCGTGCGTGCAACGGACTCCTCGTCGGTGCCGCCGATAATGGTGCGACCGTCGGCGAACACCGTCAGCAAATAGTCATCCACGGCGAGCCGCAACAGAAACGGATTGGTCGTCACTTGCCCCACCTCTCGCAAACGCTCGGCGAGTGCTGGCAAGTCGACGGTTTGGCTCACCTCGGGAGCGATCTGCACCGAATTCCGTCCGCATAGTCGGGTGATAGCACTGCCACGCCGAGCTTCCAGCCAGGCAAAGTCGCGCTGTCCGCAGACGGGGCAATCGTTGCTCTTGCTGGCTCCGAGACCGATGGTGCGAATCTGATTGGTCCACAGATCAACGAGCGTCATCGCCGGATTGACGTGCTTGCGATTGCCGCTCAGCAGCTTCAGTGCCTCGATCGCCTGTAGCGAAGCGATCACGTTGACGATCGGCCCCAACACGCCTGCGGTTTCGCACGTGGGCTGTGCCGTCGCCGGCGGCGGCTCGGGCATGATACAGGCGAGGCAAGGTGTCTCGCCGGGGACGATCGCGAACGTCTGCCCCTCGGCCCCCACACACCCCCCAAACACCCAAGGTCGGTCGTGGGCAATCGCGTAGTCATTGATCAGGTAGCGGGTCTCGAAGTTGTCAGTACCGTCGACGATCAAATCGACATCGTCGGCCAGTTGGCGAATGTTGGTGGAGTTTAAGTCGGCGACAACCGGTTCGACCGTGACACTGGAATTCACACGCGAGAGCCGATTCGCCGCGGCGACCGCCTTGGGCAATTCCGACTCAGCGTCGCTTTCGTCAAATAGAATCTGCCGATGCAGGTTGTCGATTTCGACAAAGTCGCGATCCACCAGTCGCACGAATCCAACGCCTGCACGCACGAGTGTATCCGCCACTACGCAACCGAGTGCCCCGCTGCCAACGACCAGGGCACGACTCTCCAGTAGCCAACGTTGGCCCTCTTCGCCAAGCGGCGCGTAGCGCAACTGGCGTTTGTAGCGGTCGAGCACCGACTTCGAGGTTTGAACGTCGTCGGTCATGGTGCCACGAAGTATCCGGCAAGGTCGAATTCGGGAGCCAGCTCTGCCTGCAGCCGATCGCAGGCGGCGCGCGCTTCGTGCAAATCGGAGTAGTCGACTCCGCGGCGAATGGCGATGAGCGGTTTGTCAATTTGCTGCATCGCACGCGGTGGCCGTTCATCCTCGTTCAGTTCGACAACGATCACTTGACTCCAGTCTTCGCGCGCCGAATCGGGCGAGAACTCGCCATTCGCGCCGACGACCTCCGCCAGCAGCTGTGAATGCGGCACGTAGGCAGCATCCATCTCGGGGATCACCAGCGCAACGGAAGGTTGCCATGTGTATCCGAGCAGTGTTTTGGTGAGGTCTGCCTCCGACTGGCGCGTATCGGCAACGACCATCACGCCGATCTCGCTGGCCTGCTGCAGAAAGTCCGTCGACGGATTCTTGATCGCAATTGCCACTTCCGCGTCTCGTGCAGCGAGCAGATCGACGTCGTGTTCCGCCGAGATAACCGCACCGCGTAGTACCATGCGTTTCCGTTCCAGGCGAAAGCTTCTTCCGTCAACCTCCCATCGGCGCAACCCCACGGTGTGGCTCGATGATTCTGATGTGCCATCGGCGTAAGCAATGTCACTTGCGAACTCGTAGAGAAACGGCAGTCGAGGCGTCCAATAACAGGGATCGACAATCGAGGTTTGAGTGAACGTCGATGCGCCTGGCTGCAGAACCTCGGATCTGGGGATCGGAAAGCTTGACGCCAATGTCTTGGCATAGCGGCAACTCGGACCTCGAAGTGAACCCCCGAAGTGTCCAAACAGCGTCGGCGAAAAGACTTCATAGAGCGCGAAGGACGCTTCCGATTCGGAGCTGCGGTTTACACTCGCGTCGAGCTGTTCGGTAAAGGCCACCGTCATGCCACAATTACTCCGACTGCGCTGCACTATCGACAGAACGCCGAAACTCCTCCGCCAGAAACTTCCCCGTCAGCGACTGCTCACACTGGACGATCTCTTCGGGTGTGCCAATCGCCACAATGCGACCGCCCTCGTCAGCCGCTTGGGGGCCGAGGTCGATCATGTAGTCGGCCGCCTGCATCATCAGCGAGTTGTGTTCGACCACCACCAGCGAGTGCCCCATGTCGATCAGTGAATCAAAGCAATCGAGCAGTTGCAGCACGTCCGAAAAATGTAAACCGGTGGTAGGTTCGTCCAACACAAACAGCGTGCGTCCCTTGCGCGGCGCGGCGACGTAGGTCGCCATCTTCAGACGCTGTGCTTCGCCCCCCGAGAGCGTATTCGCCGGTTGACCCAACCGCAAGTAATCGAGCCCAACGTCCATCAGGCACTTTAGTCGAGCCAGAATCTTGCGGTGCCCGCGGAAGAACGTGAACGCCTCGCGTACCGACAGATCGAGCACTTCGGCGATGTTGCAACTCCGATACTTCACGCCCAGCACTTCGCGACGGTACCGCGTGCCTTGGCACTCGTCGCAACGCATGTAGACGTCGGCCATCAGTTTCATATCGATCTGCGTGTAGCCTTCGCCTTGGCACGCTTCGCATCGGCCGCCCTCGACGTTGAAACTGAAATGCCCCGCCTTGAACCCCTTCGCCTGTGCTTCATTCGACTCGGCGAACAGCGCGCGAATCGGATCGAAGGCTTTGATATAGGTAACTGGGTTGGAGCGCGGTGTGCGGCCGATGGGGGATTGATCGATCAGCACGACGTCTTCAATTTGCCCAGCGCCGAGCAGGTCGTCGTACGGAGCCGGCTTTTCCACGTCGATCCCCAGGCGACTGGCAACGGCCGGATACAGAGTTTGCTCCACCAGCGTGCTCTTGCCCGCGCCACTCACTCCGGTCACGACGCACAGCACTCCCAGCGGGAACTCAACGCTGACGTTCTGCAGGTTGTTCCCGCGCGCACCGTCGAGTCGGATCCAACCATGCTCGGTCGCGCGACGCTCGCCACGAAGACTGAGCGTGCGGCGGCCGGTCAGCCAATCACCGGTACGACTGTCCGCTTCGAGCATCGCTTCGGGTGATCCCTGGAACACGACGTTGCCGCCAAACTCTCCGGCTCCGGGACCAATCTCGACGATTTCGTCGGCCGCGCGAATGAGCAGCGGATCGTGTTCGATCACCGCAACCGTGTTGCCGCGATCGCGCAGACCTTGAATCGTCTCGACCAGTTGCGGCATGTCGGAGGGATGCAGGCTGGCACACGGTTCGTCAAGCACGTATAGCATTCCGGTCAGATTGGACCCTAGCGCCGAAGTCAACGACACCCGCTGTGCTTCGCCGCCGCTGAGCGTGCGTAACGGGCGATCAAGCGAGAGGTGCCCAACGCCGACCTGGTCGAGATACTGTAGCCGCGAGACGACCTGGTCGATCAGCAACCGCCCGACTTCGCGCTGCCACGGCGAAAGCTCCACCGCGACGAACCAATCGAGTGCGTCGCGAATCTTCAGCGCCGACAAGTCGGCGACGCTCAAACCGCCGATGCGGACCGCCAGCGCTTCGGGCTTCAGCCGCGCACCCTCGCAATCGCTGCAAGGGTAGTAGCTGCGCCAGCGACTCAAGAACACACGCAAATGCATCTTGTACTTGCGGCGCTCCAGCCACTTGAAGAACCCGTTGAGCCCACCGAAGTCTCGCTCCGGCACGCCTTCTCGGATCAGTCGCAGATGCTCGTCCTCGAGTGTCTTGAATGGCACATCGACCGGCAGTTTGTAGTCATCCGCCAACGCCAACAACTCCTCCAGCTCGTGCGCGTAGGCAGGCGTGTTCCAGGGAGCGATCGCGCCGTCACGCAGCGACTTCCGTGTATCGGGAACGACGCGATCCATGTCGACGTCGATCACATTGCCGAAGCCCTCACACGTGGGACACGCACCGAGCGGGTTGTTGAAGCTCAGCAGTTGCGGCTCTGGCGTCGGGTAATCGATTCCGCACGCATCGCAGCGAAACGATTGACTGTAACGCCGCATGTGCCACGGCCGACCGTCGATCGAAACGGTGCCGTTCGCGCGGTTCGGCGATTCCGCCGATTCCACCGCGTTCCAAACGATACACTCGCCGCGCCCTGCTGCCAGAGCAGACTCCAGTGAGTCGCGCAGACGCGTGAGGGCCTCGTCGCCAGAAGTCAATCGATCGAGGATCACGTCGATCTGCTGGGCACCGTTAAGCTCGCTGCTCGCCGAGGGAGTAAGATCAATCGTCTTGCCATCGCGAATGCATCGTCGATAGCCCAAGGCAACCAAATCCGCCAACCATACTTCGTCGGTCCGCTGCATCCCGCGGCGCGACGGAAAACCAACCATCATTCGCGTGCCAGCAGGTAACGCTTTCGCCGTTTCCGCTGCTGACTCGGCGGAGTCCTGTGAAACACGATTGCCACAGCCGTAGCAGATCACCTCGCCGATACGTGCGAACAGCAACTGCAAGTGCTCATTGATCTGAGTGGCGCTACCCACCGTCGCTCGGCTCGAGCGACTGACGCTCTTGCGGGTGACGGCGATCGAGGGGGGGATGCCTTCGATGCTCTCGGCGGTCGGCTTATCGAGTTGCTGCAGGAACTGCCGCGTATACGTAGAGAAGCTCTCGATGTACCGCCGTTGACCTTCCGCGTAGAGCGTGTCGAGTGCGAGGCTCGTCTTGCCGCTCCCACTCACGCCACAAAAGGCGATCAACTGACGATGCGGCAGATCGAGATCGACGTCGCGGAGGTTGTTGACCGCCACGCCACGTAACCGAATGGTGGAATTGGTCCCCCTGCCTGCAATCAAAACTCGCCTCGCCCCAGTGGTGTCGATCGTGCGACCTACAATCAAGTTAGTTTACAAGGGAGGAGGGGTCGGGGGCCAGGGGGCAGCAAGTTATCAGCTGTGCCGTTGCGGTTGCGACGCACTAATTCTCCGCACCCTGACCTCTCACACCTCACCCCTACTCTGCTACAATTACGGTTTCTGACGCATATCCCTCCGAGACGAGAGTTGCGCACGTGGCGAGTACGAAGAAGTGGAAAAACCCGTTTTACACCTTGCTAATCCCTGCTGGTGCTGCCTTTTGCCTGACGGGAATCGCGTTTGGCATGATGGCCTTTCAGCAAGTCAACGCCGGGCGCGACGCGATCGCGCAGACCGCATCGCACCCGCTGTTCACGTGGCTCCAGGCACACGGCACGACCGCGATGCTAGTTGAGCTGGCGATCTTGGCAGTGCTGACCGTGGGCGCCATCGCCACCGATGAGTGGTGGATGGACGAGGCCGCAGAGGGGGCGGTGGTTGGTGAGGACGAGTAGCTTGTTGTTGTGCGAATCGTGCCTTTCGTGGTCAAAAACTAATGGATGAAATCGAACGACTTCGCCAGGAGATCCGCGAGCACGACCACAAATACTACGTCGAAGCCCAGCCGACGATCTCCGATCAGGAGTACGACCAGCTACTCGACAAACTCAAGCAACTCGAGGCGGAAAACCCCGAACTCATCACGCCCGACAGCCCCACGCAACGCGTTGGCGGGGCGCCGCTCGACGAGTTCACGACCGTCACGCATGCCCGTCCGATGTTGTCGATCGACAACACTTACGACGCAGGCAGCCTGTTTAAATGGGCCCGACGCTGCTGCGAAGCACTCGATCACCCCGACGACGAGACTTACGCGATTGAGGGCGGTTATCTGGTCGAGCCCAAGATCGACGGCGTGGCCATTAACATCCGTTACGAGAACGGAGTGCTCGTCTTAGCCAGCACACGCGGAGACGGAACTCAAGGCGACGATGTCACACAGAACGTAAAGACCATCCGTTCGGTCCCGCTGCGACTCACAGCAGCCGACGCCCCACCAATTCCCGCAGTACTCGAAGTGCGTGCCGAGATCTTCATGCCGAACGCCGAATTCGCAAGAATCAACCAAGCGTTCGCCGACGAAGGAAAGCAGACATTCGCCAATCCACGCAACGCCACCGCCGGCACGCTCAAACAGCTCGACTCGAAGGCCGTCGCTCAGCGCCGACTCGACTTCATTGCCCACGGACAGGGCGAAGTCTCCACCAACGAGTTCCCCACCCAAACGAGCTTTTCCGCAGCCCTAAGAGAGTGGGGCATCCCGACCAATCCCATCGCGACGACCTGTGCCACCATCCAGGAAGTCTGGGAGAAGATTGAGGAATTCGCCACCTCGAAAAATGAATTGCCCTACGGTGTCGATGGCGTCGTCGTGAAGGTCGACCGCTACGATCTTCGCGAGCGGCTTGGCACTACCAGTCGCTTCCCTCGGTGGTGCATTGCCTACAAGTATCCCGCCGAGCAGGCGGTCACGAAGCTGCTAAACGTCGATTGGCAGGTCGGCAAAACAGGAAAACTCACCCCGCGTGCGACGATGGAACCGGTGTTCGTCGCGGGGACGACGGTGCAACACGCCACACTGCACAACCTGGGTGAAATCCTTCGCAAGGACATTCGCGTCGGCGATACGGTGGTCATCGAGAAGGCGGGTGAGATCATCCCGCAAGTCGTGCGGGTCGACCTCGACCAACGTCCGCCCGACCTGCCGCCAATCGCGCCGCCCCAGCGCTGCCCCGAGTGCGAAGGCGAAGTCGAGTCGGAGCAGGACGACACCGGCAAGGAGACCGCACGCCACTGCATGAACCCTGAGTGCCCCGCCCAATTGCGCGAGCGATTGATTCATTTCGCCGCTCGCGGCCAGATGGACATCGATGGGTTGGGCGAGAAGATCGTCATTCAGCTGGCCGACGCGGGACTGGTCAACTCGTTCGGTGATGTGTTCGAACTGCACAGCAAACGCGATCAGATTCTTGAGCTCGAACGTATGGGCGAGAAGAAGGTCGACAATCTACTCGCCGGCATCGAGGCGGCCAAGGCACGCGGCCTCGACCGTGTGCTCGCGGGACTTGGCGTGCGGCACGTGGGGTCGACGGTCTCGAAGATTTTGGCCAAGCACTATGGTTCGATCGACGCGTTGCAGGCGACGACCGAGGAAGACATCCGCACCTTCCAGGTCAACGGCCAAGAATCCGGCATCGGACCGGAGATCGCTGCCTCGCTGCACCACTTCTTGCAAAGCGAAGCAGGGCAGACCGTCATCGACGAACTCCGCACCGCCGGCGTCACGCTTTCCGTTCCACAATCTGATGAGGACTCGACCGAGCAGATCTTCGCGGGCAAGACGTTCGTCGTCACCGGCAAACTGGAAAAGTACTCCCGCGACGAAATCCACGCACTCGTCGAAAAGCTGGGTGGCAAAGCCTCTGGCAGCGTGTCAAAAAAGACCGACTACCTGGTCGCCGGCGAAAAAGCCGGCAGCAAACTGGCCAAAGCCGAGCAATTCGGTGTGGAAGTGCTCAGCGAAGACGACTTCCAGCAACTCATCGGCTCAGCCGGCTAGTCTGCTCGCGGACTAACACGGTAACCAGCCGAACTGTTTGCACCGGAAAACCGCCCGTTACTTGCCTTCAACCGCCGCCTTGACGTCCGCCGGCAGTTCGATGCCCAGTTCCTCTGCTCGCAGAATCCGTTGCCTTGCCTCCTCCACTCGGCCCTGCTGCCACAGGAGTACGCCAAGGTTGAAATTCAGCTGCCCCGAGTCCTCGTGGGCCGCTAGTCCGGCACGATAGACCTTTTCTGCCGTGTCTGTTCGTCCCAGTTGAGCGAGTAACCCACCAAAGTTCGCGCACAGCCCAGGATGCTGTGCGTCGAGTTCTTGGCACAGCGCGAACGCATCAAGCGCCTGGTCGTACTGACCCAGCAGGTAATGAGTATTAGCCAATTGCAAATGTGCTCGGAAATCCTCAGGCGCTTGACGCACGGCACGCTGCAGCGGTGCGATCGCCCGCGCGGGCTGGCCGCTTTGCACTTCCGCCAAACCAAGCTGGTAGTTCACCTCCGCCGACTGAGGGCGCAGACGCCGGGCCTGTGTCAGTGGATCCAGCGCTAGTTCGCCTTCGCCCGTGGCGTTGTATGCCGAGCCCAGCACCAATTGCACGCGCCAATTGTTAGGGTTATCAAGCGCGAGAAAACTCGCGAGTAGCACCGCCTCTTGGTGCTTGCCCTGCTGGCTGAGGATCAGCACCTCACCCAGTTCTCCGGTGAGCGATTTGGGAAAGCGTTTGGCAATCTCCGCAAACTGCTCGGACGCCTCCGCATCGCGGTTGGCTGCCAAATAGAACTCCGCCAGCTGCTCCCGCGGCTGCTGCAGATCGGGTGCCAACTCGACAGCGCGACAAAACGCTTGCTCGGCTCGCTCCGGTTCTCGCCGCTTCACCAGCACGACTCCTAGATCGGTGTAGTATTGCCACTGATCACGAGCAATCTCAATCGCGCGCCGAATCGTGTCTTCTGCTTCTTCGTACCGACGCCCTTGGTAGTACGCCAGCGAGAGATCGGCCAGCATCGCATGCGATCTCGGTCGCAACTCGAGTGCCCGCGTCCCATACGCAATCGCCGCCCGTGCATCTCCGCGCTGCAGAGCGTCACGACACAGCAGTGACTGCGCCTCAGGCAAGTCGGGAGTCAGTGTAGCCAAGGCCTTCAATCTCGCCGGTTCGCGATCAGTGTAGTTTGCGACCACGAAGTGTTCGGCGTAGAGCAGCCCGCCGATGATCCCCAACAAGACCGCCCATTTGCTTGCATGCAAAAAACCGGGAACGTAGCGCTCGGCGATCGACGTCTGTGTGATTTCATCGACCAGATTCTCTTGGGTTTTCTTCTCGCTGACCTTCCAGATGAAACCATCGAAGTAAAAGTGGAGGAACGACGACGTGACAAACAAGGCCATCAACCATTGATGCACATCTTCGCTACCGCCACGAAATACATAGCCGTTCGCGTCGACGTTGAAGTAGCGGATTGAACTATAGGTGGCGATCGCCGCCAGGTAGATCCCCAACATCGACCAACGGTCACGAAACAGAAAGCCTAGTGGTCCAAAATTCTCGCCTGCGCGCTCAAACAATCGCCGATTGTAGATCCACACAATCGCGTAATACTGGACGGCGTGATAAATTTCGAACATCGCGATACCGATCAGCACGTTGGTCGAGAGCCGTCCGGTATACCAATAGAACCAGCCCGTTGTACCAATCAGGAGTAGCTTGACCCAGCTGACGGGAATGCCTTGTCGATACAACCGCACTTGATTGATCAGATATGCCGCCAACACGACAAGCGACGCAGCGCCCACCGCGTAGCGAGTCCATTGCAACCACTCGGGTCCAAACAAGGGCAGACCCGATTGCCACATCGCATTGGCAATGCCAAACGCGCGGGCATCGCTGAACACCACGCCCGCGACGAACACACTTAGGCACAGCCAATGATCCAGCCGCGCCGTCCACAGATCGTTCACTCCCATACGCACGTCATAAATGCGCATGAATCCATACGTCTGCATGAGCCCGTGCCAAGTACCCCAAACGAGTAGTACCAGTTCCAAGCCGTGCAGATGTGTCCACGGCAGTCCGAGGGCGGTGGCTAGCGAACGTGGCGGTGTGAATAGCAAGGCGATGCCCAGCATCATCGCCGGCACCAGCAAGAATCGCACTCGGTAGCGTAGGAACAACTCCCGATCGCCATAGGCCCGCATGAAGCCCGGCAGGTGATGCCCCAGCGAAGCGAAGGCAATTACCGCCAGCGAGACTTCCTCGGGCGTAAGCCACCGGCGAGCCAGGATCAGTACAACCGGCACGATCAGCAGCGGCGTCACCACGATATATGACAGGTCCCACCAGGCCGAAACAATCCAGCTGGAGGGTCGTGGTAGCGAGGGAGCGTGGGAAGTCGACACGGCGGG
>JANQQA010000348.1 GCA_028285205.1 Bythopirellula sp.
TGGGCCATCAACGAAGGCCGCGGCGCCGCCCGCGCGATCGACGAGTATTTGGCAGGTTGGTCCGACTTGCCAGCACCTGGACTAAATCTCCCGCAACAGGTTGTGTGATGCAACAATCGCGGATCCGCTTCCGCATCCGCGATCTGCTGCGGGCGACGGCCCTGGTAGCAGTCTACTTGGCGGCGTGCCGTCAGTTGCAGCTGCGGCCGAACAACCGCATCGGCATACGTCCTAATGAATTGGCCATACTCGTCTTCTTAGGGGCGATTATTCTCGGCTTCTTTGTCGGGTTCGCACGCGTAGTACAGGCGAGGGCGCGACTTAATGCAGGTCGTGTAGTTGTACAATTGGAATTGCCAGTTCGCTGGCGGTTTTTCTTTGTGCTGGTCACGCTTGTGTGGCTCTGCGCGCTGGCATCTCGATTCAGTCCCGTCGGGTTCGTATTGTTTGTCAGCTTCTCGACTATTCTCTTTGCCGAAGTTGTCCTCAGCGTGCTGAACCCGGATGCCGATGTCACTCCCAAAGGTGTTATTACAACTTCCGGAGGGATCGCCTGGGATCGAATTTATCCGCTGCGTCAGGCGGACGGGCAACTGACGCATTTGCGGTTCCAGAATCCGTTCTTTTGGACACATCGAGTGCCGGTTCCTCCCGACTTGCGACCGACAATCGAAGAGTTGATTGCCGCGAGCCGAGCAGGGCAAAGCGAAACTTGTTAGTCCTACTTTTCGTCTCAGCTGGTGGGGCACGGAGCATAGTCTGGGTTTCGATTCGGCTCGCTGACTGCTAGACTGATAGGCAGTAGTTTGCGGTGACTTTTCTCTTGTGTCTTCGAGTCGTGGAGTTCACATGGCGGAAACTAATCAACAGCGCGGATCGCAATCGGCCGAGCAGACGAATATCGAAGAAGCCTGGGAAGCGGATTTGCTCGAGCGCTATCCAGAGCCCGGCACTCCGCCGGAAGGCTCCGCACAGGCAGAGTCCGCGGATTTTCGTGACTACACGGAAGGCACCAGAGACGGCGTGCAAGAGTTCTACTATCAGAACCACACGCGCCAGACACTGGAGTTTGTCCGGGACATGCACCAGAAGTACTTACCGCTGCGTCACCGCCAGATGAGCGTCTGGGAAGCGATGGACTTCCTGGACGAGTTGGTCGACGACAGCGATCCCGACACAGAGGAGCCGCAGATCTTTCATGCCGTGCAGACGGCGGAGGCCATTCGTGCCGACGGACATCCGGACTGGTTTGTTCTCACGGGGCTAATCCACGATTTGGGAAAAGTCCTCTGCCTGTTTGGCGAGCCACAATGGGCCGTGGTGGGCGATACGTTTCCGGTCGGATGCGGGTACTCTGACAAGGTCGTGCTGGCGGAGTACTTCGAAGAAAACCCCGACAAGAACAATCCTGAGTACCAGACGGAAAACGGCATCTACGAGCCCGGTTGCGGGCTTGAGAATGTGCTCATGAGCTGGGGCCACGACGAATACCTATACCACGTCGTCGGTTCCTATTTGCCGATCGAAGCGCAGTACATGGTCCGCTACCATTCGTTCTACGCAGCTCACCGCGAAAACGCCTATCAACACCTGATGAACGACACCGATCGGCAGATGTTCGCTTGGGTGCGTGCATTCAATCCGTACGATCTGTACACCAAGCACGATGTGGCTCCCGACTTGGATAAGCTGATGCCCTACTACCGCGACCTGGTCGGCCAGTTCTTCCCCGAAACGCTGCAGTGGTAAGGCTGATCTTGTCTTCAGTCCCGCATGCGGTCGCGGGCGTTGGCTAGCAGCGTTTGCATTTGCTGAACTGTGGTGGAGTGCGCGGGCAGGTCGGCCAGATTGGTGTACTCGTCGGGGTCTTTTTCGTAGTCGTAAAGCTCGTGGCCAAACTTGCCATCGCCCCATTGGGTGTAGCGATAACGGGGCGTCCGCACCGAGTAGCCAACCACTCGGTCGGTGGTGAACTCCTTATGCATCTGACGAGCCCGGCTGACGGTCATGCTGACCGCCGCGTCTCTCGGTGCCACGCTCACATCGTCGAGCACCGGTTTCAAGCTCACCCCTCGCACATGCTCGGGCGCCGTTGTGTGACATAGCTCGGCCAGGGTTGGGTAGACGTCCATCAGTTCGACCGGATTGGTCGACACGCGTCCTGCTTGCTTGCTGCCAGGTTCGACAACGATCAGCGGCACTCGACACGAGCCTTCGAACAGGTCGCTCTTTTGCCACAGTCCGTGAGCGCCGAGGTGATAGCCGTGATCGGAAAAGAACACGATGACCGTCTCATCGGAGAGCTGTCGCTCCTCCAGGGCATCGACCACGCGCCCGAGTTGTTCGTCCATCAACGAAATCGACGCATAATACGCCTGAATGATCTCCTTGCGCTGAGCCACGGTCAGCTCCCGCTGCCGGGGGCGATCGTGCAATGCCGCAACGGGAATGTCGTCACGGTCGTCGGGACGTTCCAGCACGGGCTCGATCGCGTCGCGGGAGTACTTCTCGAACAGCCGGCTCGGCGCGACGTAAGGTGTATGGGGTCGAAAAAAACCAACTGCCAGAAAGAACGGACGGCCGGTTTTATCCGGATGCATCTCGTCGAGCAATTCGATCGCGGCGGTCGCTCCCTTGCCGTCGGTGTGTAACTCCGATTCCTCCGGCACGCTTAGCCAGCTCAGGGTGCCCCCGAATCGCTTGTGCAGCGGAGCATTCGGCTGAATCGAGTGAATCTGCTCGTGCAGTTCGCGATCGATCCCGCGCGGATTGACGCGCAGGTCCCAGGATGCCAGATCGTCATGGCCATCGGTGCCGATCTGATTAGGGACTCCGTAGTGATAGATTTTTCCTACACGAGCCGCCGTGTAGCCGTGATTGCGAAACATCTGTGCTAAGGTAACGATGTTCGGGTTCTTGTCACGCAGATTCCCTTTGTTGGCAAATACGCCCGACTGGGGTGGGTACAAGCTGGTCATGAACGACGACCGACTGGCATTGCACACCGGATACTGCGCGTAGGCACGATGGAACCGCACGCCGCGCGCGGCAAGCTTGTCGATATTGGGGGAACGCACCAGCTCGTGCCCGAAGCAGCCCAGGTCACAGTTGCAATCGTCGGTGACGATCATCAGCACATTTCGGCGTTGCGCTGACTTCTTTTTGGAAGGATTTTCCTCCGCTGTGGATGCGCCGGTGACTGGAACCCCAGCTCCAATCGCAACGAAGGCCAAAAACAGCGCTCTTGTCATAACAACATGAATCCTTGAAAGCATTTCTACGTCCGCCTAATTCTCGCAGGTCATTCGGCTTGCTAAACTTGCACCTACTCGTACCGCGACACGATAGACCAAAGTCTAGCAGAACCTCGTCGAGAAAGTGAAACGTTTCCATGGTGAAAAAGGGAAAGCCGCGAACCACTCAAACAATAATTCTCCGCGCGCTGCTGATCGGCTTTTGCTGGTGCCAATTGACATGCGTATCAATGGCAGCCGAGTCATCCAGCCCGATTAAGAATGTTCTGTTTATCGTCTCCGATGATCTGAAGGCGAGTGTTTTGGGTTGTTACGGTGATAAGATTTGCGAGACGCCGAACATTGACCGGCTGGCTCGCGCGGGCGTGGTCTTTCAGCGTGCCTACTGTCAAGGAACATGGTGCGCGCCGTCCCGGCAATCGTTCATGTTCAGCCGTTATCGGCATGGGGGAGAGGTTAACTTGGGTCAGCACTTCCGCGAGAACGGCTGGTACTCCGCGCGTGTCGGCAAGATCTACCACATGCGCGTCCCGGGCGACATCATCGCGGGAACCGACGGCAAGGACGTGGCGTCGTCGTGGACCGAGCGATTCAATTCCCCCGGTCAGGAAGCCCACACTCCGGGCGACTATGCGTGCCTGAATCTGAACATCTTTACGACGGAACTAGACGGTCGGCAATCGACGGCGATGCCGCACCGCATGTTTGTCTCGGTTGCTTACGACGGCAGCGGCGCCGATCAGCCCGACCACAAATCGGCCACCAAAGCGATCGAGTTACTCCGCGCGCACAAGGAGGAACCGTTCTTCCTGGCTGTCGGGTTGATTCGTCCGCACTATCCGATGGTCGCGCCAAGGCAGTACTTCACAAAGTACCCGTGGCAGGACATCCCGCTTCCCAAAACGATCGCCAACGATCTGGACGACATTCCCGAGGCGGGGCGGTCCAATTCGCGCTCGTCGCTCAACGGCCTCGACCAATTCCCCGACAATCAGCGCCGCATGTGGGCCGCCTACTACGCGTCGGTCACGTTCATGGACGATCAGGTCGGGCGCATCCTCGACGAACTCGACCGTCTTGGTTTGCGCGATAGCACTGCCATCGTGTTCACCTCCGACCACGGGTATCACCTGGGCGAACATGAGTTCTGGCAGAAGGCGAATCTACACGAAGAGGTAACGAGAGTGCCGCTCATCATCTCGGTACCTGGACAGGCGTCGCAGGTGACCAACTCGATCGTTGAACTTGTCGATATCTTCCCAACCTTGGCCGATCTTGCGGGTCTGGATATCCCTGCCGGGGTGCAGGGCAAGAGCCTTCGCCCCCTGCTGAACGACCCTCAAGCGACCGTGAAGTTAGGCGCCCTCTCGTTCAACAAGGGCACTTCACTGCGCACCAGCAGATGGGCGTACATGCGCTACAACGATCAGTCGGAAGAGCTGTACGACATGCAAGAAGATCCCGATCAGTTTTACAACCTTGCTCAAACTGAAGCGTACCGCGGCCAGCTGAAGGAGCTACGCGCCGAGTTGGAACGCAGGCTCGCGGCGTTGGAGTAGCGAATCACTGCGGTGACCTTCACGCACAGAATCTTGCTGAAATTGGGCCAAGGCATCGGGTAGAATTATCTCGGTGGACCACCGTGCCGCGAGCGCGCGGGCTGTACGGGACTGCATGGCTGCGGCGCGCATTGCGGACGAGTTTCCAGAGTCTTCGGAATCTGGATCCGAATGGTAATGGGCTCTAAACCGTTTGTTGGCTTGGGATTAGCAGTCGGGAGGCAATTGTTTTTAAGACACCAGGCGAGCCCAAAATCCGGAAAATCGGCCATCCCGTCGGCGGCCCGATATTCGCAACTGCTTTGCGCAGAAGGAGATCGGGAAACTTGGTCGGCGCCAGTTCAAGGGAGTTTTCGGACACGCGCTCGCGTGCTGAGCGTGTCGCAAAACTCCAAGCGGGGGGTGGGGTGGCCGATTGTCGTGCGTCGCAACAGTTGTCGACTGCCGAGTTATTGTGCGATTTCGCCACCGACCGTAGGCACGTTGATCGGCGTGGTTTCGATCACAGCACCATCGGTCATGACACCGCCATCGGCGATCGGCATTTCGGCCATGGTGCCGTTGTAGCCGTACATGACCGACGAGCCGGATTCGCAGCCACACGACGGGGCCGACTGGCAAGTGTTGCACGTATTGCAAGGGTCGCAAGTGTTGCAGGACGGTGCATACGTTGGGCAGCACGGGCCGGCGAGCGCGCGAGGGGCGGGACGTCCGTAGAACGGTCCGACGGTGGCAACCGACGAGCGGCTGCACAGACCACGGCAGCGGCCGCAGCCACTGGCACTAATCAACAAAGTAGCAACAGCCAATAGAGCGAGTGTTTTTTTCATGACCGAATGTCCTGGGGAAGGACCCTCCAATGTTGCAAAATGCTGGCGGCGGGGCCCGCGAGGGGTGGGGAGTGTACGCGACTTTGCTGGTCGGGTGGGTGATCAGATAACTGACCAGACAAGCATTGCCCCGAATGTTGACTGTGGCAAACACGACGTTGATTTTTTGCCACACTTTTGCGGCCCCTGGTCGCTACGATCGGCACATCGCGTCTCGCGGCTCCTGCAACCCCTATCGCTAACTCAACCGAGGAAATCGATATAATGGGCGTGGCAGCGATCCGGCTCCCGTTGCGGAAACAAGAGAACATGAGTTTTCAGAAGCGAAGAATCATGAGAACCCAGAGAACCTCGTAATCGCCATGAAGCGACAGTCACTGCATCCCGCTATTCGTCTCGTCGTCGCGTGCACGCTTGTAGCGTTGGGGATGCGTACCTGGTTGGTGATGGGTCTGATCGAACCGGTGACGGTCTCCGGTAGCTCGATGGTGCCAGCCTACCGTGGGCCCCACGTCGCGGCGCGGTGCTCAGACTGCGACCATGCCTTCCGCATCGGCGCCGAGTTTGCTGCCGGCCTCGCCAGTATGAGCTGTCCCAATTGCTTGCAGTCTGAGGTGCCCCTCGATGGCATCACGCTGCAACGCGGCGATCGGCTGTGGGTTGATCGTTTCTCACTGCAGTGGCGCGAGCCGCGTCGCTGGGAATCCATCGTAGCGCGAAATCCGCAGGACGGTGGCGAGCTCTGCCTCAAGAGGGTCGTGGGGCTGCCGGGTGAACGAGTCGAACTGCGCGGCGGCGAAGTCCTTATCGACGGGGAGGTCCTGGGAAAGTCGCCGGATCAGCAACAACTCATGCGACGGCTGATTCATCGCGAGACCAGGCCGCATCGCCGTTGGCAAGCGGCGGAAGATTCCGGCTGGAAGTTTGACGACGACCGTTGGCAACGCCACGCCAACGAACGTGCGGATGTTCGATGGCTGCGCTATCGACACCCGTCGGGAGAGTCGATCACCGACGATGTAACTTACAACGCGGGGATCACTCGCAAGCTGAACCATGTCGACGAGTTTCTGCTGTCGGTCGATGTGCGGTTACACGGCACAGGGACCTTGTTCTTGAGGCTCGAGGACGGCAGGTCGGCTGGGGAGATTCGTTTCGCGCTTCCCGGCGGGACGCTGGAGGTCATTGCCACTGGGCAGGACCGCTCCACACATCAGCTTCCAACCGCCGTAGTCAAAGCTCTCACCGCGCGAACCGCAAGCCTGCAGCTGGCCAACTTTGATCAGCAGTTCTTGCTGGTGATCGACGATCACGTGATCTTGCGACGCCCCTGGCCGGCGGGGGTTGCCACAGGCACCGCGAGCCCGTTCGCGATTGGTGCGGAGGGACTCGACGTAGCGCTCAGCAATCTGAGTCTGTATCGTGACATCTACTACTCCGACTACCCCGTGGGGGCTGCTCCTCCGGCGGTGATCCGCTGGCTGCTCGGCCCCAACGAGTACTTCCTACTCGGCGACAACCCGCCGGTCTCGATCGACAGCCGTCTGTGGGGACCGGTGCCAGCACGCATGATCGTCGGAAAACCACTGTGAGAGAGCTGAAATACAACGCTAGCAGTCCATTCGCATCCACCGGGGACTGCGTTTCCCGCCTGCCAGAAAATTGACTATATTGCGAGTTCGGCAACGAATAGCCGGAATTCCCGGTACGCAAGCCGAACCAACCTGGACATCCGAACATGGCGAAAAAGAGCAAAGGCAAAACCAATACCAAGCCCAAGAAGAACCGCATCGAACCGAGCGAAGTCGTCAAAAAGCCTGAGGCTCCGACGACTCCGGCCGGCGGAGGCATGTACGCGCTGCGCGAGACGATCGAGTCGATCGTGATCGCTTTCGTGTTGGCGTTTCTGTTCCGCACGTTCGAGGCCGAGGCCTTCGTGATTCCGACCGGTTCGATGTCGCCGTCGCTGCAGGGGCAGCACAAAGACGTCTGCTGTAGCGAGTGTGGCTACCGGTTCCGCACGTCGGCCAGCACGGAGGGCGAGGACCGCGATCGCATGCTCGCCGCACTTCGCAATCCTAATCTGAACTTGCGGCAGCGTAGCGGCCTGGAGCGAGACATCGCCAGCCAGGACGTCGTACTCGGCATGTGTCCGATGTGCCGTCAGTCGATCGCGATGCGGCCTGACTTGCCGCCCAGCGTGCCCGGCTTTGTCGGAACCAACGATGTGGAGCACGAAACCAGTTACCCCGGCGATCGAATCCTCGTGAACAAGTACGCCTACGAAGGCGGCGATCCCGAGCGTTGGGATGTTGTCGTATTCAAATTCCCCGGCAACGGGGAAATGAACTACATCAAGCGCCTCGTGGGGCTGCCGAACGAGACCTTGCAGCTGTTCCAGGGAGATTTGTTTGTTCGCGACGATAAGCAGAGCGATGCGGCGTTTGCCATCGAGCGCAAGCCGGCCGAGAAAGTGCGCGTGATGCTGCAGCCGGTGCACGACACCGACTACGATCCAACGATCCTGTACGATGCGGGATGGCCGCTGCGATGGCAGGCACTGGAAACCGACGGTTGGAAGATCGACGCGGAGCCTGATGAGCAGACGGTCGCGCAAACATTTTCTGTCGACGCTGGTGACACGACCGCCTGGCTGCGTTACCGCCACTACACTCCGCGCGACAACGATTGGCTCGTCGCACGAGACTTTCATGACAGTGGCAAATATCAGGTCCTTGAGAAAGAGGAGTGGCTCGACTCGATCAAGCCGCAGTTGATCCGCGATTTCAATCCGTACAATGCGGGCCGACTACGCGGGGGAGCGAGAAGATCTTACAACGGTGGACTTCGTTTGGCACCCGGAATCGAAGACCGAGGATGGGCGACACCGGAGACTAACTATGGTCTGTGTTGGGTCGGCGATCTGGCCGTACAGGCGGAAGTGGAAATCGAGCAAAGCGAGGGAGAACTCACGCTCGACTTGGTCGAAGCAGGAACTCACTTTGTTTGCCGCATCGATCTGAAGACAGGAAAGGCTCAGGTCGGCATTGAAGGACGCGACGCCCCAACCGCGACGGCCCAGACTTCCATTACTTCGCCGGGCAGTTACAACTTGCTGTTCGCCAATGTCGACGACCAGCTGCTGCTGTGGGTGGACGAGAATTTGGTGGAACTGACGGACGGCTCAGCGGCGCTGATATACGACGCGGACAAAGTGTTTGGCAAGCGTGCGAACGCCATCCCCCGCACCAGCGATGACGACCCCGGCGATCTCGCCCCAGTGGGAATCGGTGCTCGGGGTACGAGCCTCCGAGTCGACCGCTTGCAGGTCATGCGAGACATCTATTACATCGCGACCAAATCGGAATCCAATCCAGGCTCTGGCACGTTCGACAATAGCTGTGACTACCCTCGACCCAGCGATAACGGGGTGCGGCAGCTGTTCGAAGACGCGGATAAGTGGCCGTTGTTCTACGAACGTAAGAGTTTCGACTTCAGCACTGCAGACGACCAGCTATTTGTCATGGGAGATAACAGCCCGCAGAGTGAGGATTGTCGGCTATGGGCTCGGGGACGAAACGGTGCCAAACCGGGCGGTGCGTACCTCGATCGACGATTGCTGATCGGCAAGGCGGTCTGCGTGTTCTGGCCGCATTCATGGGGCGAAATACCTGGCATGAATAAACTGCCGGGCTTGCCAAATTTCGGCGACATGCGGCTTGTGCGATAACACTTCTCACTCGTCATGGAGGACGAAACCAAGTGAGTTTGCTCGAAGTAACAGGATTGGTCAAAAGCTACGGCCGCCGCCGCGTGGTCGATGGCGTTGAATTTCACGTCGAACGCGGCGAAATCGTCGGACTGTTGGGGCCCAACGGCGCTGGCAAAACGACAACGTTTCGCATGACCTGTGGGATGGCCGAACCTGACGCGGGCAGCGTGATGCTCGGCGGGATCGACGTGACCGAGTGGCCCATGTTCCGACGGGCCCGCGAAGGCGGCATGGGCTACCTGGCCCAAGAATCGAGTGTGTTCCGCAAGTTGTCGGTGCAGAACAACCTCTTGGGCGTTATGGAAATGCTCGGCATGAAGCGTCGCGACCGACGACGACGTTGCGACGAGCTCCTCGAGCAGTTCGGCATCACCAAGCTGCGGCGCAGTAAGGCGATGTCGCTTTCGGGCGGCGAGCGACGACGACTAGAGATCGCCCGCTGCCTGGTTTCCGACCCGCAGATCATCCTGCTCGACGAGCCATTTACCGGGATCGATCCCGTAACGATCGACAGCATTCAGGTGATTGTGCGTGACCTGCGCGATCGAGGTATCTCGATTCTGATCACCGATCACCAGGTACGCGAGACCCTGGAGATCACCGATCGCAGCTACGTCGTGCGGAGCGGACAAGTGCTGTGCCACGGCACGCGTAACGAGGTGCTGCAGAACGAGGAAGCGAGAAAGTACTACTTCGGCGACAACATCGACATGGGTGCAAGTGGTGGGTTCTCCGCAGCTCGCGACGCACACGAAAGTCGATTGTCGTCATTGCGAGGCAGACTCACCGGCCGCCATCCACCACTAGAGGACGACGCGGCCTGATCGTGGCCGAGACTGGCAATTCACTTCCAGACGCGTATACAATGCTTGTATGACCGATCAACCCGAGGAACCGAATTCCGCAGACGCATCACCTGCACCCGCTGCCAACGAGCCACCTCCGCTACGTAGCGTGCACACGAGTAACTTGCCGCAGATGTTCGCGCAGGGCAATTTCTCGCTCTTGGTAACAACCTATCAAGCAGGCAAACTGGTCATCCTCCGCAACGACAAGGGGGTGCTCAACACCCACTTTCGCAACTTTCACAAGCCGATGGGGCTCGCGATCGCAGGCGGAAAGTTGGCGGTTGGTTGCAACATTGACATCTGGGAATTTCACAACGTACCGGCGGTCTGCCAGAAACTCGACGAGGCGGAGGAGAACAAAGATACAGGTTTCAAGCACGATGCCTGTTTTCTGCCGCGCCGCAGCCACACGACCGGGGACATGCAGATTCACGAGATGGCTTGGGTGGCCGGTGAGTTGTGGTTCGTAAACACTGCATTCAGCTGCCTGTCGACCCGCAGCGACATCAATAGTTTCGAGCCGCGTTGGCGACCATCGTTCGTGTCAGAGCTGGTCCCCGGTGATTACTGTCATCTCAACGGGCTGGCGATGCGCGACGGGCACGTTCGCTATGTCACCGCCCTGGGAGAAACCAATCAGCCAGGCGGTTGGCGAGACAACAAGCGTGACGGAGGTCTGCTGATCGATGTGGATGCGAACGAGATCATCACACGCGGGCTGTCGATGCCGCACTCCCCGCGTTGGTACCGCGACCAGCTTTGGATCCTCGAATCAGGGAATGGCGGCATCGGCACGATCGATCTGGCAACCGGCAAGTACCAGGAAGTTGCCCAGCTGCCTGGCTTCACGCGCGGCTTGAGCTTCTTGGGGCCGCTGGCATTCATCGGCCTCTCGCAAGTGCGCGAGTCGGCCGTGTTCAGCGGCATTCCGCTCGTCGAGCGGCTGGAAGAGCGCACCTGCGGCGTGTGGGTCGTGAACATCGAGACTGGCGAAACCATCGCCTTCTGTCGGTTCGAAGATGCAGTACAGGAGATCTTTGCGGTGGAAGTACTAGGCGGGTGCCGTTTCCCTGACCTGGTGAACCACGATGCGGAACTCATCGGCCGCTCTTATGTCTTGGACGACAAAGCACTTGCCGACGTGCCCGAGAACCTTCGCGCCGATGCTACCTAGGAGTTTCTCCGCCGGCAATTTACAGTCCGGAAACTAAATACGTGTTCTTTAGTCGTCCTCGTGTTATGCTTGCAACGGTCGAGACGCGAGCGACCTGTTGGCTGAACCGTCTCCATTTTCGATTAAGCGGACAGTAAGGCGGCAATCGATGACTACTCCCCAACGCACGGTCCTAATTACCGGTTGTTCGTCGGGAATTGGTGCGGCAACCGCGCGATTGCTCGCCGAGCGCGGATTCCGTGTGCTGGCCGGTGTGCGTTGTCCCCAACATGCCGAGCAGATCTCCGAGCGAGGTCTGCCGCTGCTGGAGCCTGTGTTGCTCGACGTGACCAGCGACGACAACGTCGCGAGTTTGGTTTCGTCTGTCTCGGCGAACTGCTCCGACGGGCTGTTTGCCGTGGTCAACAACGCGGGCGTCGGTTTGCCAGCCGCCGTGGAACTTTCCACGCTGGACGAGGTGCGGAATCTGTTTGAAGTCAACACCATTGCTCCGCTGCGGATCATTCAGAGCTTTCTCCCGCTGCTGCGTCAGGCCGGTGGCCGCGTGGTCAATATTTCGTCCATGAATGGCACGATGGCCCTTCCAATGGTTGGGGCGTACTCGGCAAGCAAGTTTGCGTTGGAAGCTCTGTCCGACACGCTGCGCGTCGAACTTCGCCCGTGGCGAATTCCTGTGAGTATCATTCGTCCTGGCCAGGTGCGGACGTCGATTTTCGACAAAGCTCGCGCGGCACTAGACCAGCGTCGCAGCGAGATTCCCGAGCAGCTCAAGGACGGCTACGACGTCATGTACTCTCGCGCAGCTCAGTTCAACGAACGCGGTGCCAATTCGCCGACTTCGCCTGAGAAGGTCGCCGGCGTTGTTCTGCAGGCACTGACCGCCAAACATCCGCGTGCTCGTTATCACGTCGGCATCGACGCACACGGTATGAAGTTCGCCAACGCCTTCATGCCCCAACCGCTCATCGACCGTGCTCTGGCGCGTGTGATGCGAGTGTTGAAGCCCGTCGACCAAGCGAACTATGAAAAGTAAAGTTCACTGCATCACGCAATCGCGCGGTGCCGAAGGACGGCAACTGCCGTAGCAGAGGGGCTTCGCAGCTAAACCATACCCCCAAAGATCTGTGCCGCTTCGCGATCGAACTGTCCGCGTGTGACGACCTCGTCGCAACCTGCCTCACGGGCGGCGGCCAGATTCGCTTCGTGAACGTGCGGACCGAAGGCGACGACCCGGACGGTGTCGTTCACCGCGTCGCGTAGAGCGCCTATCAGTGCCGCGATATCCAGCCCCGCTAGGCGCAAGTCGACCACCAACACCCGCGTCTGTTCCTCTCGGGCGGCTGTCAGCGCGGCTGCTTGATCGCTCACCGTGACGACCGTGAGTTCGTGTTGAAGCGCCGCGCCGGCGACCAGCGAACTGATCATCAAGTCGGTGCTGAGCAGGACGAGTTGCATCGTGCGTTGGATCTCCGTAGCTTAGATCGCGCTGGGGCCACGCTGTGCGTCGTTGATCTGCACAGTCTCGTCCATCGGCAGCACAAAGATCTTGCCATCGCCGATGGTGCCTTCGTGGCTCGATCGGGCGGACTGCAGCAGGCACTCGATCGTCCGTTCGACGAAGTCGTCGTTGACGGCGATCTCCAACTCTACTTTTCGCAGCAGATTGGTCTGGTATTCGGCACCGCGAAACGACTCGATTTGCCCGCGCTGACGGGCAAAGCCCATCGCGTCCGCCACGCTCATCCGCGTCACACCGATCCGCGCCAGTGCTTGCTGCACGGCTTCGAGCTTCGTGGGCTGGATGACGGCGAGGATTAGTTTCATAGCTGAAGAGAGCGTATCGCGAAGGAAAGCATAAGCATAACCTGATGGCTGCGGCGTGTCAGCCAGCGGCAACTCGTGGTCATGCCGACTGACTCAACCATTCATCTCAGCGGGCGAGAACGTGCCGAAATGCCCGAAGATCGAGCAATCGCAGCCATTATCGGCGTTGCGGGTCGTCCAAGTGTTTGAGAATGCAATTGCCCTGTACCTCTGGTTTTGCCGATAATGTTTGTTTAGCAACCGTTTGCCCGCACAGCACGAGTGATCGCAAGTCCGTGACCAACGCGTATTCAAATCGACAGCTCTCGTATCTGAGCCCGTGGTTCGAGGATGTTTCCGAGGCGGAAATGCACTCGCTAGGCGTGACTGGCGGATTCAGCGGTGCGGTGATCTGGCGTGTTTCCGTGGCGGGCAACGATCTGTGCCTCCGCCGGTGGCCCCAAGTGCATCCCTCGCTCAATGGTCTGCTAGCAATTCACGGACTACTCCAACATGTCGCGACGGCCGGTTATGATTTGGTGCCCGTCCCGCTCGCCACGCGATTTGGCGAGACGTACTTCGTCAACGAAGATCATCTGTGGGAACTCACTCCCTGGATGCCGGGTGAAGCCGCGTTATCGCAGGCGCCAACTCCTGATAAGCTCTCGACTGCGATGGACGCACTGGCTCGATTTCATCAGGCGGCTGAGTCCTATCAATACCAAGACCACAGGCCAACGGTTGGCCTCTCACCCGGTCTGCAAGAACGGCTCGCTATTTTGCAGCAACTTCAGCAGGGAGGTCTGCAACAGCTGTGGCAAGCGACCAGGACGGCCGAAGCGAGTGACCTGCGTGAGCTGGCGTTCGAACTGCTTGAGGCGACCGGCCATTCGTTGGACACCGTCTGCGGTGGGCTGCAACAGATTGTGTCGACACCGCTGCCGCTGCAATGGTGTCTGCGCGATGTGCGGCACGATCAGGTGTTGTTCAGCGGTCAACACGTGAGCGGATTGCTCGATTTTGGGGCCGTGGCGGTTGACTCGGTGGCGGGAGACGTTGCTCGGTTTCTGGGTTCGGTGGTGAATGAAGATCCACAGCCCTGGCAGCTGGGAATTGAGGCTTACGCGCAGCAGCGCCAGCTGTCTGTGGACGAACGTCGCGCTATTACCGGGTTCGACCAAGGCGGCCTCATCTGCTCGGCGACGAATTGGGTCCGCTGGCTGTTTGTCGAAGGCCGCGCATTCCCACAGGTCCACGCATTGCACGCTCAATTGGTCTGGTTACGCGATCGTCTCCAATCGCTGGCGACGCGCTCGAATGCTAGCGTTGGCGAGCCGCTCGCGGGGCCCACTTGGGAGCGGTCGGAACGCACTTCGCGATCGGCTAGCGGCATTCCGCACCTGCCCACCGATTCGCCCTGGACGCATACGTAATCCGGTAAGATTTCGGCCATTATCGAGGCGATGGCCGGCTCTGCAGCGAATTTTAGCCGTAAGAACTCTTGCCGTGCGCGCGTCCGACGTTGACCCGGATTTTCATCGACGGGTACAATAACAAGGTCCAAAACTTGCCGCAGGAGGTGGCAAGCACGTCTCGCCTGAGGAACTAGGGAATGTCTCGAACTCAGAATCAGCATCACATGACCTGTGCGCGCATGCTCTGCTTAGTGCTGGCTGTGGGTTGGCAGACAGCTGAAGCACAACAGTTCAACTTTGGTGGTCTGGAGAGTTTCAGCGGAGGCAGTACCGATTCGGAAGTCACCGCCGAGGCGGAGTTCACTCCCGCCACAGACGACCGACCGGCTACGCTGTTCGTTACGGCTACGATAGCTGACGGCTACCATATCTCGGCGATCGATCAGGCCGCAGGGGGTCCGCTACCAACGAAGATCGTGATCGATCCCAAAGCGGGCGTGGAAGTGCTCGAAGAGTGGCAGCCCATCAAGCCTCCGAAGTCTCACATCGACGACGAAGTTTGGGTGGGGCTTGAGCTGCGCGAACACTACGAGAAAGTTACGTGGTACGCACCGATCAGACTCCCGGCGAATGCCGATCCCGCTACTCTTACGATTAGCGGCACGATCGAAGGCCAAGCGTGTAATCCGCATACGTGTGTCCCGTTTGAGCAATCGATCACCGCCGAGCAAGGCGATGGCGTTGAATTGCCGGCGGGAGGCATGGGCGGGGCCGAGCCGGCAACGGGAACCGGTTCCGTCGGTATGCAAACTGTCGACGGCGCAGCCGACAGTGAAACGCCATTGCTAACTATCCTGGCCTATGGGGTCCTGGGTGGCTTGATCTTGAACCTGATGCCCTGCGTGCTACCGGTGATCGGATTGAAGGTGCTGTCCTTCGCCGAGCAAGGCGGTCAAAGTCGCGCTCGGATCCTGATGCTCAACTTGTTCTACGTTGCTGGGTTGATGACTGTCTTCATGGTGTTGGCAACGTTGGCTGCGCTGGCGAAGCTTGGGTTGAGCAGTGAGAGCTTTGGCTGGGGAGAACTCTATACGTTAACTTGGTTCAAGGTCAGTATGACCGCTTTGGTCTTTGCGATGGCGTTGAGCTTCCTGGGAATTTGGGAACTCCCCATTCCGGGCTTTGCTACTTCAGGCAAGGCGACCGAATTGGCCACCCGCGAAGGGCCTCTTGGCGCTTTCTGCATGGGTGTATTCACAACGATCCTGGCCACGCCTTGCAGCGGTCCGTTCCTTGGGCCTGTATTCGGCTTCACCATCAGTCAATCGGCCTCGGTTATCTATGCGATTTTCGCAGCCGTTGGGCTGGGTATGTCCTTACCGTATTTGCTCATCGGAATGTTTCCTGGGCTGGTGAGTTGGCTACCCAAACCGGGGGCGTGGATGGACACGCTGAAGAATTTGCTCGGGTTTGTGTTGTTGGGCACGGTCGTCTATCTGTTTTCGACGATCAACCAAGGCTATTTCCTCGCAACGCTCACGCTGATCTTTGGCATTTGGTTTAGCTGCTGGCTGATCGGGCGACTGCCCGTCACTGCAGATTCGGTCCAGCGGCGTAATACTTGGCTCGAGGCCGTTGCCGCGACTGCCGTGGTTGGGGCGTTCGCGTTTCAGTTCTTGACCCCCAGCTCGTCGATGCTGCCCTGGCAGCCATACTCGCCGCAGGCACTCGCGGCTGCGCGGGCTGAAGGCAAGACGGTGATGGTCGACTTCACCGCGCAATGGTGCCCAACGTGTAAAACTAATCTGAAGTTTGCTATCAATCGACCGAAGGTAAAAGAGTGGGTCGAAGAGAACGATGTCGTGCCGTTGCTGGCTGATTGGACCGACCGTAACGAGATGATCAAGCAGGCGTTGCGTGAACTGAACAGCCAGAGCATTCCGCTGCTGGCAATCTACCCTGCCGACTCAAGCCGAGGGCCAATCGTGATTCCCGACTTGCTGACGCAAGGTCGAGTGCTTGAGGCGCTGGCTGCCGCTTCTTCACAGGCGTCCGTCTACGGAAAGGGCACCACGGCGTCCAAGCTCCGCAACATGCAGGCGAGCAATCCGCAGTCCAGACTCTGACACTTTCGTCGCAACTGACGGACGGTGCCGCACGGAGCGGCACGTGCGGACCTATGCCCAACGACTCTCACCGCATCCTTCGATAATTGTGCCGATATTCCAGCTAGAGAAGCCAAGGCCCGCCAGCTGATGCTGGATGCTTTCGGCGTAGTAATCGCTGACTACTAGGGTGAGACCCACGCCCATGTTGAAGACGCGGAACATCTCGTCGTCGTCGACCTCGCCCAGTTGCTGCAACCAGGTGAATACCGGTGGAATCGGCCAACTCTCGCGCGTGATCTCCGCGTCGACGGTCGCAGGCAGCACACGTGCTAGGTTTTCATGCAGTCCGCCGCCAGTGATGTGCGCGATGCCGTGCACGACCGACTTGACCTTGTAGTGATTCAGCACATCGCGAACCACGCGCGCATAGAGGGCGGTCGGCTCCAGTAGGAGTTCTCCGACCGTCCGCTCATCGAAGTCGACGTGATCGTCGACGGACAGGCCTGCGTGCTCGAAGACGATTTTTCGTACGAGTGAAAAACCATTCGAGTGAAGCCCCGATGAACTGATTCCCAACACGACATCGCCGGGAACAATCGAGCCGCCGTCGAGCAAACGCGACTTTTCGACGATGCCCACGCAAAAACCGGCCAGGTCGTAATCACCCGTTTGGTACACATCGGGCATGATCGCCGTTTCACCACCGATCAGCGCCGCGTCGCTCCGGACGCAGCCGGTGCTGATCCCTTCCACGATCTGCTCCAACAACGTTGGGTCGTCTTCCGCCATCGCCACATAGTCGAGAAAAAACAGCGGCTCGGCACCGCAGCAGATCGTGTCATTAACGCACATCGCCACTAAATCGATGCCGACGGTATCGTGTCTGCCGACTTGCTGAGCGACTTTCAGCTTGGTGCCGACTCCATCGGTTCCCGAGACGAGCACAGGTTCTTGATAGTCGCGGGAGAAGAGACCTCCCTGAAAGTCGAGCGCGAATAAGCCGGCAAACCCGTTGTTCCAGGGCATTACTCGCGGACAGTGGGTCCGGCGAAGCAGACGCGGCAGGCGGGACATCGACTCTTGGTAGGTGTGCAGGTCGACGCCGCTATCTTTGTAGGTTAGGTTGGCTTTGTTAGTCATTTTAGCCATAGGATTTATCGCAAAAATTGGCGAGAACTAGCAAAGATTCTAGGGCGGTGCTGAACAGAGTGTCAACGTATTGGTAAGCTAGGGCGGCTGTGCCGAATGTCTCGTGTGGCGAAGCTTGCCCCCATTGTGTGGAAGCCGGGCTTCTAGCACCCAACGAGGTCGCACCGGCGGCAGCGGCTAAACCAAACGTTACGCAAAACGAAGGTCTGCCGTCGGGAGCCAGAGACTTTAAGCACCCTGGAGGGAAATGTCGAAGGATATGGCGTGATGCGTGAACTGGCCACTTCCGTGAGAGGTCTGTTCTCGGTCGCACTCCCGTGCCCATTCCGCCCCTCGGTCCTTCGCAAAGAGCCCTCCCCCCATGCTAACTCAGTGGACGTCCTCCCTTTCTTCGCTAACTAGTGTTAATCAACCAAACGTTGTCATGCCACCCGCCCAGCGCTTCATGCAGTTTGCCTACCCGTTGCCTTACGGTGCGATCATCCAAAAGGATGGTGTGCAGTTTTCCGTGTACAGCCATTCCGCAACGGCGATGCGCGTATTGCTCTACCGGCGCGTAACCGACCGCGAACCCTATCGCATCGTCGAGTTTAATCCCACCACGGATCGCTGGGGGGACATCTGGAACGTCTTCGTCCCGAAGCTCAAGCCTGGGCAGCTCTATCATTTTCAGGCCGATGGTCCGTATGCTCCCGAAGAAGGGCACCGGTTTAGCTCGAATGCCCGGCTGATCGATCCGTACGCGCGCGCCTTGGCCGGACGTTTTCAGCCCTCTCCCGATGGAGTGATTCGACCGCCGAAGTGCGTAGTCGTCGACGACTCGTTCGACTGGCAAGGTGATCGGCACCTGCGGGTTCCGCTGTCCGAGACGGTCATCTACGAGATGCATGTCCGCGGCTTCACGCGTGGTTCGTCGAGCGAAACGAAGCATCCCGGCACCTACCTCGGCGTGATCGAAAAGATCCCCTACCTCAAGTCGTTGGGCGTCACGGCCGTCGAATTGATGCCGGTGCACGAATTCCCGATCCTCGATCCCTTTGGCAATACGCCCGAACGCAAGAACTACTGGGGCTACGATTCCATTGCGTTTTTCTCGCCGCATCGTGGCTACATGCACGGTAGCAAACCGGGTGACCAAGTTCGTCAATTCAAGAAGATGGTCCGCGCGCTGCATGAGGCGGGCATCGAGGTGATCTTGGACGTGGTGTTCAATCACACGGCCGAAGGCAACGAGGAAGGGCCGACTCTGAGCTTCAAGGGCTTGGAGAACAAGGTCTACTACATGAACAACCCGGACGGGACCTACAAGAACTACTCCGGATGCGGCAACACGGTCAATGGAAATCATCCGATCTGTCGTGAGATGATTTTTCACTGTCTGCGTCACTGGGTTTACAACTATCACATCGATGGATTCCGTTTCGATTTGGCGTCGATTCTCAGCCGCGGCCAAAACGGCGAACTGCTTCCCAACCCGCCGTTGGTGGAAGTGATTGCGGAAGATCCGATGCTCGCCGACACGAAAATCATCGCCGAGGCGTGGGACGCGGCAGGTGCCTTTCAGGTGGGCTCGTTCGCGAATCGTCGGTGGGCGGAGTGGAATGGACACTACCGCGACGATATCCGTCGGTACTGGCGAGGCGAACCGGGGCGCACCGGACCGATCGCGACGCGTATCTCGGGGTCGAGTGATCTCTATCAGCACAGCGGTCGTCATCCCTACCACAGCATCAACTTCGTCACCTCGCACGATGGCTACACGCTGAAAGATTTGGTTAGCTACGAGCAGAAGCACAACCAGGCCAACGGCGAGGGCAACCGCGACGGTGACAACAATAACTACAGTGCCAACAACGGTGTCGAAGGCCCGACGCGCCGCAAGCCGATCGTCGAACTTCGCCAGCGTCAGGTGAAGAACATGGTCGCGACGTTGTTGTTGAGCCAGGGCACGCCGATGATCGTATCGGGCGACGAAGTGCTCCGCACGCAACGAGGCAACAACAACGCGTACTGCCAAGACAACGCGATTAGTTGGTTCGACTGGAAACTGGTTGAGAAGAACGCCGAGCATCTGCGTTTCGTCCAATCGCTGATCGAGTTCCGCAGAGCGCAGCCCACGGTCCGACGCGATTCGTTTTTGACGGGCAGCCCTGCCACGAGCGGCGAATTGGCCGACGTCAGTTGGTTCGACCCGGCTGGGCACCCGATGGATTGGCACAAGCCCACGCAAGGGATGATCTGCGTGTTCGGCACCGCTGGACTCGACGATCCCGCCGCGCGGCCGGTGATGCTGCTGCTCCATGCGGGGCAGGACACGCAGGAGTTCGTGGTTCCCGAATCGTTGCGGAGACTTCCCTGGCGACAGTTCATCGACACGGCGGCAGAGATGCCCGACGACATCCATCCCGCCATCGATGGCCCCAAACTGCCCGCCAGTTACAAACTCAGTCTCGTTCACCACACGCTGATGTGCTACGTGGCGTAGCCCATGCTGCAGGACTAGAGCCCGCTGCCTTTTGGCGGTAATCTGAAGGGTGTAACACCTGAAGGTTCCTCTCCCGCGGAGACTCCGTAGAGGCGAAGGGTGGAAGCAGTCGCTGCTTCCACCCTCCCCTTGATGCTGTGTCCTGGCGAGAGGAATGCAACACGCCTTGGAGCTTGCAATCCCCTCATGAGCACCCAACCTATCTCGATCATCGGCATTGGCGACGACGGGCTCTCGGCCGTGGCTGAATCGACGCGACAGCTGATCCTGGCGGCCGACGTGCTTGTTGGTACTCAGCGCACCCTCACGTTGGTTCCCGAGGCAACTGGCGAACATCTGCCGGTGAGCGGCGATCTAGACGATGTCGTCGATAAAATCAGCTCGGCCGGCGACGTCAAGATTGCCCTGCTGGTGATCGGCGATCCGCTGTTTTATGGGCTGGCTCGCTATCTGTGCGAGCAGCTGGGCCACGACCGGTGCGAGATTATTCCTCACGTCAGCAGCATGCAGATGGCGTTCGCACGCGTGAAGGAAAGTTGGGACGAGGCCTACCTGACCAACTTGGCCAATCACTCGCTGCCCTCGGTCATCGAGCGTATCCGCACCGCGGACAAGGTCGGCCTTTTCACCACTGATCAGCACAGCCCGTCGGATGTGGCGCGTTCGTTGCTGGATCATCATATCGATTACTTCACCGTTTATGTGTGTGAAAATCTGGGTGCCAAAAACGAACGTGTCACGCGTGGTACGGTCGCCGAGATTGCCAAAGACTCGTTCCAATCGCTCAATGTCATGGTCCTGGTCCGAGACCAAGACGTGCCCGACCGTCCGCGCGACCTGGCGACGCGCAGCATGTTTGGCAACCCCGACGAAGCCTTTGTGCAGTCCACGCCGAAGCATGGCCTGCTGACCTCGGCGGAAATCCGCTCGATGGCGCTCGCCCAAATGGCCCTCCACTCACGCAGCGTCGTCTGGGACGTCGGCGCTGGCTGCGGCACTGTCAGTGTCGAAGCCGCCCAACTCGCGCCCGGCGGCAAGGTCTACGCCATCGAACAAGACGCGGTGGACGAGGCGTTCATCAAGGAGAACGCGGAACGCTTCGGCGTCACCAACCTGCAGCCCGTCCTGGGTCGGGCGCCAGAAGTCTGGGCCGACCTGCCCGACCCCGACGCGATCTTTCTTGAAGGCAGCGGCCGCGAGGTGGTTCGCCTCGCCGAGCTGGCCTTCGACCGCCTGCAGAAGAACGGCCGTCTGGTCGCCAATGTGATCAGCATCGGCGCGCTTGAGGAGCTACGTCTCGCGTTGGCCAAGCACACCAACGATGTGCAAGTCTGGATGATCAACGTCTCGCGCGGCACCGACCAACTCCAACGACTAAAGTTCGACGCGCTGAATCCCACGTTCCTGCTCGCCGCGACGAAGTGAGCGCCACGTCCACTACGGGGCAAGGCGATGAAACTGGGGCGTCTATGCTATCTGCTGCATCTGCACTGCGCCAGAGCGAAACCAAA
>JANQQA010000360.1 GCA_028285205.1 Bythopirellula sp.
CCGGCAGCACGCGACGCGATGATCTCGGTCAATTTGCCTACGGACCGGACGTGGTGATTAACTCCGTGGCGGAACTTCGCGAGCCGACGAAATTTTTACAGTCCATGCTGCCGAAGGCCAACCTCGAAGACGACACGGTTGCCGATCTGGCCGAGTGGCGGGCGGCCAGCGTGTGATGTCGTCGTCGACTTATGTCGCGACAATGCCAACTATGTCGCGACAGAGCCAATCGCTTCGCGAACTGCAGACTCAACCTTGCTGAAATTGCCATCGGCATAAAGACTGGGCTTCACCATCCAGCTACCACCGCAGGCGAACACTTGGGGAAGTGCCAAGTATTCGGCGACATTCTGCGGCGAAATCCCGCCGGTCGGCATGAAGCGCACCATGGCGTAGGGCGCGCAGAGCGCCTTGAGCGTCGGTATGCCGCCGCTGGCTTCGGCCGGAAATAACTTCACCACGTCGAGTCCGTGATCGAGCGCCATCTCGATGTCGGTGGGCGTGCTAATGCCGGGGATGATGGGCAACTGGCTATCGAGACAGTGCCGTACGACCTTCGGGTTGAAACCGGGTGAGACAACAAACTGTGCGCCAGCATCGCGCGCCTCGTCCGCCTGCTGCGGCGTGAGAACCGTGCCGGCGCCAACGAGCAGATCGCCGCGCGCCGCCATGATCCGAATCGACTCGGCTGCCGCCGTCGTGCGAAACGTCACCTCGGCCACGGGCAGTCCGCCGCCGAGCAGCGCTTCCGCTAGCGGCTCGGCATAGGCGACGTCGTCCAACGAAATGATCGGCACCAGTCGGTGCTGAGCGATTTGATCGATGACAGGTGTGAAGTCTGCGCTCATGCCGAGAGTTTAGCAGACGCGGATACGGACGCCTATCGCCGCCATTCAACACTCGCATGGAGGCCTTCCAGCCACGCGTTGGCACCACGATTAAGGATGCCCAAACTGGGCAACGACCAGTCGATCGATTCGCCTGCGTGCCGGAGTTCGCTAAGGTACAGCGCGCGATAGCCGAATTGTAGATTCAGGTATTGAATGATCGGGTACGTGGCCACGGCACTTAGCTCCGCAATCGACGCGAGCTCTTCGTGCTGCCTCTTCGATACGAAGGTGCTAGGGCGACCAGTACTCGAAGTATTCAGTCGCCCCGGGATTAGATCCTGTCCCACGATTGCGAATTGCGAGGCTTCCGCGAAATTGTAACCAACCATCACCGTTGTGCCTGCGTCTAGGCTCCAGCCTCGCCGTTGCTGATGCCAATGAATCGCAAGCTGAGGACCGATGAGCGTGTTGTCATACCGCATGTCGACTCGGGTCCGGCCTAGCAGGCTTCCCGTCGCTTCGGCAATGAACTCTTCGTCTAGTCGCATGTATCGTGACCCATACGACAGTTCGAAGTAGGTGGGCTGCTCCTGAGTCTCTGACTGCTTGGCGGTAAAACGGTGCCGCCGTGAGAACTGCACCCCGTAGGTCTCCGTGTGTGGCGCTGCGACGACTCGATCGAAAGAAACGTTGAACGTGTGGAGATCATTGAAGTCAAAACCAAATGGCTCGCCGGCACTATGTATGCCATCCCCGTTGATATCGTCAAATAACAACTTGGTGCCATTACCATTCAGGTCGTCAGCTACACCGTCTGCAGCTATGAGGCCCCGACCAACTGGGACTGAAGATTCGGCGGTACCAGTGTCAACACGTTCTCCAATACCGTCCAAGAGCCCTGGCGGTGTGCGAAATGTGACTAGGGCAGCGAGAAAGTCTTCCTCAAAGGCTGGCTGGGTGGGACGCGGTGGAGTACCAGGTTGGACGTTAAAGGAAGAATTGATTGTAGCGCCGTTTCCGCCGAACACCCCTGCGAGTGTGGCAAAGTCGAACACAGGGCCTGCAGTTTCACCATCATCGATGACACCGTTGCCATTCGTGTCACTCGTGTCCCACCAACTATCGCGGTCGGGGTTATCGATTCGGCAAGAGAATGAGCGCTGATGGTCATACGACTCAAGTAACGGCGAAGTGCAGCCGATCGTCCACGCAAGTTGCATTAGCAACGTAATTTGAGCGTAAGTGTGGCGATGCGTATGGGGTGCGCTTGCAACAGACATACAGTCCTAAACCCAACGTGCGCGAACGCCCACGTCGGTCCCCAAACCGTGGTAGAAGAGAGGCGGTCGTGCGGCGAATGCTAGCGAGTTGGATCCTGGCGAGCAAGCTCGAATCCGTTGAGCGCAGGAGTCGTTTGAAAGCGTACTTTTCTGGACAGCTACCACCGCTATCAACTATCATGAAAGAACTCTCGGTCTTTCCAAGCTGCCGTCTAAGCGGCATTAATGGGGACTCGGCGGAATAGACGGAAGCATGCCCATGAAGTGTTGGATCGTCAAATTGCTGTCATACCGTGCTGGTGTTTTCTTGCTAGCGGCGTGCGCGGTTGTGTCGATCTCCGTCTACGCGGAAGAACCGAATCCAGCTGCGGAGCAGAAAAAGAAATCGAGCGGGCTATTCGGAGAACTCAACCGGCAGCTCAAGGAACAAAAGCAGGCGGCCGCAACGAAGGCAAAGGCAGGCCAGCCTGATAGCCAGATGCGCGACGAGGGCTCATCGACTCGCATGGACGGGTCCGGTTCGCGCGACGACGGATCCGGTTCGCGCGACCCGGTCGGCGCCACGACATTCCGCAAGCCGTCACAACAGTACGAGCGACCGCAGCCGACACCAGTCGATCCCGAACTGACGGACGACGTCGCGGTGGCTGCAGCGGAAATTGATCGATTGATTCTGGCAAAACTCAAAGCGGAGAAGATTCGTCCCAATCCGCGCACCGACGATATGCAGTTCGTGCGTCGCGTTTATCTGGACATCACCGGCACGATTCCGACGGCCCGACAGACGGCCAAGTTCCTCAAGAGGAGCCGCCGATCGAACAAGCGTGCTGAGCTCATCGATGAGTTGCTCAACTCGACCGGCTACGTGAGTCATTCGTTCAATTATTGGGCCGACATTCTGCGGCTCAAGGATAACGGCAATCAGGACAACATCGCGCGACCCTACGCCGAGTGGATCAAAGACGTCCTTGCCGCCGACTTGCCGTATGACCAATTCGTTTTCGAGATGCTCACCGCCGAGGGGCGCGTGTGGGAGAATCCGGCCGCAGGCTACGTGCTTCGCGACATCGGCATGCCGCTCTCGCACCTGGACAACACCGTCCGCATTTTCCTCGGCACGCGCGTGGGCTGCGCCCAATGCCACGATCACCCGTTCGACCGCTGGACGCAGAAGGAGTTCTACCAATTGGCCGCGTTCCTCCATCCGACCCAAACGAACACAGACCGCGGTGCAATCCGTCAGACGGTCGCTACCGCAACCAAGGAGGTCCAAGAGATTGCGGATCCTGAAGAACGCGGCCGAGCAAACGGAAGTGTCAACCGTCTCGTGCGGTTCAATTCACGCAATGTAGGTGAAAACCCCAAACGAGTCATACGTCTGCCGCACGACTACCAATACGACGATGCAAAGCCCGGTGAGATTGTTGAGCCGGCGGTCATCTTCGGTGAGCAGCCGAAACTAATCGCGAACGGCTCGCGTCGACAGGCATTCGCTCAGTGGATGACTTCGCCAGAGAATCCGCGTTTTACACTGACGATCGCCAATCGACTTTGGAAACGAACCTTCGGCATCGGCATCATCGATCCCGTCGACGATCTCACCGACGAGAGCGAGCCATCGAATCCCGCGCTCCTGGACTTCTTGGTCTCGGAGATGAAACGCGTCAACTACCGCCAACGCGAGTTCCTGCGCATCCTTTACAACACAGAGGCCTACCAACGCGAGGCAACGCGAAGAGATCTGATCGCCGACGAGCCCTATCACTTTCCGGGCCCGACTTTGCGTCGTATGACGGCCGAGCAAGTGTGGGATTCGCTGTTGACGCTGACGCTGGCGAATCCGAACCAGTATCAACGTCCGTCCAGCGCAACGTTGATCGATACCCTTGCCGTCAACCCTGGGGAGGAACTCGATTTGGCCGAAGTGCGCGAAAAAATCAAACGGCGCGACAGCGAGTATCGCAACGGCGAAGAAGCACAACTCAAGAAACAACACACACACAAGGGCGAACTGCTCGTCCGGGCATCAGAGATGAGCTTACCGGTGAGCCCTAGCCACTTCCTCCGCCAGTTCGGGCAAAGCGACCGCGAGCTGATCGCGGGCGGCAGTACTGACGGCCACGTCCCGCAGATTCTGACAATGTTCAACGGACAGATTTCGCACAAGTTGCTGATCGAAGGCACTGTCATCTATGACGAAGTCATGGCCGCGCCCGACCTGCGCGACAAGATCGACGTGATCTTCCTCAGCCTGCTCAGCCGCAAACCCTCGCGGACCGATCGCAAGCTGGCCGAAGCCGAAATTCAATCCAACGGACCCGCCGGTTTCGGAAACGTCATTTGGGCGCTGCTCAATACCCGGGAGTTCCTTTTCATCCAATAACGCCAAATAATCGAGTCAATTACGCAACCACAATCACAGCCTAGGCGTCAGCCTGGGGATCAACCCCTCGGCCTCACTCCACCACGGCGCCACACTCAAACCATCGCACCATGCTCGTAAACAACTTCAACGATGCCGACCGACGTTGCTTCATGTCCAACGTCGCGCGCGGTTTGCTCGGTGTCAGCTTCCTCCCGCTGATCGACAGCCAGGCCCGGGCCGCGACGCGCCCGCGCAAAAAGGTCAAGCACGTCATCTACCTGTACATGGCCGGCGCCATGAGCCAATTCGAGACGTTCGACCCCAAGCCCGGCACCGACTCGCAAGGGCAGGGCGGGGCAATCGACACGAACGTGGCGGGCGTGCAACTCAGCGAGTATCTGCCAGAATTGGCAAAGCTCACCGACCGACTGGCGATCATCCGTTCGATGGGCACTGAGACCGGCGCGCACGAGCAGGCGTCGTACGTGATGCGAACCAGTTATCGACCGATCGCCTCTACACGCCATCCGTCGCTCGGCCCTTGGATTCAACGACTCGCGGGCAAAGGCAACCCCGTGCTGCCGGGCAGCGTCGTCATCGGCGGCGCTTCGGGACACCCAGGATCGGGCTATCTTGGCGCGCAGTTCATGCCGGTGCCTATCGGACGTGCACGCGATGGGCTGCAAAACAGTAAGCCGCCCAAGTACTTGTCTGAGGCGCAGTTCGACCACCGCATGGAATTGGCCGAGCGCTTCGATCGCACGTTCGAGAAGAAGTTTCCCACGACCGAAGTCGCAGGCTACACCAAGTTGTATGCCGAAGCCATTCGTCTGATGCGTAGCGACGACCTGCTGGTGTTTGACATCACCAAGGAACGCAAGCAGGTGCGCGAGGCCTATGGCAACCACAACTTCGGCCAGGGCTGTCTGCTAGCGCGTCGGTTGGTTCAGAACGGCGTAAAGTTCGTCGAAGTTCGACTCGGTGGCTGGGACGATCACCGCAGCATCTTCAACAACCTGCCCAATCGGGCCGCGCAATTCGATCAGGGCATGTCATCGCTGCTGCGTGACCTTAAGAGCCAAGGCATGCTGGAAGAAACACTGGTCGTCGTCGCCACGGAGTTCGGTCGCACGCCCACGATCAACCAAAACGTGGGACGAGACCACTACCCCAGTGCGTTCAGCTGTGTGCTAGCCGGCGGCGGCATCAACGGCGGCACGGTCTACGGCGCCACCGACAAGCTAGGCGAGAATGTCGAAAAAGACCCCGTGACCGTCGGCGAATTCAACAGCACCATCGCCTACGCAATGGATTTGCCCTACGACGAAGGAATCTATTCCCCCGACGGCCGCCCGTTCACGATCGGCAACGGCGACGAGCCACTGAAGGCGTTGTTCGCCTGATCGCAGCAGGCGCAGCGCGCATGTTGCACGTACTTTTGGAAGCTTTGATCCTCAAAACATCCTCGCAACTCATTTCGCACCGCCCGACCCGAGTCAGTCGATCGAATGTCAGTTTCGGTGACTCCGCTACGAAGCTAAATGCACCCGTGCACTAACCCGACAGTAGCCAAGCGCCGAGACTCCCCATAGAAGCAATACTGCTACCGACGGCTCGGGCACGGCTTGGGAAGCTACGGGTGGAGACGTTGTGCCGTACTCTAACTCCCAGGCGGGAATCAGTGACGGGTCGTTTCGCTGAATCAGCAGAAAGTCTTGACCGTCGACATCGCCATCACCGTCAACATCAGCCTCCAACGCGGAACGCACTTCCAGAAACAGTGTTGAGCCCCCAGGATTTAGGAGCCACTCTTTGCCATCGCCCAAGTCGGGAAGATTCAGCGTGTTGAACATCCCGGCAAAGCCAACGTCCGACATCAGGAATCCGAAGTTATCGCCGATTTCTGGAACGAATCCGTCAATAAGCGACACCTCAAGCGTGCCCGCCAATCGGGCAAGTCCCATCACCGACAGAAAGTCATGCTCCGACACCGGTGTTGTGCCACCAATCTCGATTTCCAGGATTCCATCAACCGACTGCTGATACGATCCCGTCACCGACAGCTGTCCAGGCGAGTCGCCAATCTCGAGTGTGCCGAGATTCGAGAGGTTCGTACCGATGGTCGTGCCGTCGGTGGTGTCCAGGCGGTTGCCGACGGAATTCACTAGAGATAGGTATGAAGACTCGTTGCTCCTGGGTTAGATTCGAGCGTCGGATTTAGCTTAGCCCATAACCGTAAGGAGCAACGAGCATGTCTAGCTTAACAACTTTCGTGGGACTTGATTACCACC